>CAIWTG010000204.1 GCA_903915565.1 uncultured Chloroflexota bacterium | reverse complement strand
GGCGGACTTAATCAACCGGGGCTATTCCTCGGTATCGTGATGATAATTGCCGGGTTCGGCTTTAAGATTGCCGCAGTGCCTTTCCAGATGTGGGTGCCGGATGTTTATGAGGGCGCGCCGACGACTGTTACCGGATACCTTTCCGTGGGGAGTAAGGCGGCGGGGTTCGCCGTTATTTTAAGAGTCTTTTTTAACGCCTTCGGCACTCCATTCTCAATGAGCCATGACTGGGGCGTCATCTTTGCGGTGCTGGCGGTTATCAGTATGATTGTCGGCAACGTGGCAGCTATCCCGCAGACCAACATCAAACGGATGCTGGGGTATTCCAGTATCGCCCAGGCCGGCTACCTGATGGTCGGCCTCGCCACTTTCGGCATGGCGATGCGGGACACGTTATTCGGTGAAAGCGGGCTGCTCTTCTTCCTGGTGAGTTATGCGCTAACCAACCTGGGGGCGTTCATCGCGATTGTGGCTATTTCAGATAAAATCAACAGCGATAACATCGCCGACTACGCCGGTATGGGCAAGCGGTCGCCGTTGCTGGCTTTAGCTTTAACCCTGTGCCTGATATCGCTCATCGGCATACCGCCGGCGGCGGGCTTCATGGCCAAGTTCTACCTCTTTAGTCAGGCGGCGCAGCACGGGCTGCTCTGGCTGGTTATCATCGCCGCCATCAACAGCGTGATATCCGCCTATTACTACCTGCGGGTGGTCAAGGTCATGTGGTTCAATCCGGCCCCAACGAAAGAAAAAGTGCCGTCGTCCATTGCTCCGAATATTGCCCTGGCCATCTGCTGCCTGGGCGTACTGCTGCTGGGCATCATCCCCGGCCTGATGATGAAGCTGGCGGAACTAGCTTCTTACATCTTTACAGGTTAAGGGAGAATCCGGCGTGGCATACAAAATCACCGAATATTGCGTCAAGTGCGGCAGCTGCTTTTTTATCTGTCCCGTTGCGGCAATATCCGAGGGGCAAGACACTTACGTTATCGACCAGGAGAAATGCACCCAATGCGGCAAGTGCCTGACGGACAACCACTGTCCCGCCTGGGCAATCGTCAAAGAATAAAGAACCCCCGTAGTGTCGGTTTAACTCACCATTTCGGGGGAATAAAGGAATAAACCGTCCACGGCAACAGTATCACCCGCTGGGACAAAAACTACGGTTACCGTTACTTCTTGGACTAAGCTGTATTTGGCTTTATAAGTCACGGTAATCTTGGTCAATTCCAGTTGAATTTTGTCAAATTGTAAAGAAACAAAATCGCCAATGGTGGCTTTATAATATTGTTGTAACTGGTTAAAAATATCTGACGTGGTTCTAAAATACATGTCCTCGGTAATATACAAGCAATAACTCTGATAATCGTTAGCGGTTAGCGCCTGTAACATTGAACTGGTGATCATCGAGCTATAAACTGGCTCCAGCCGGAATGAGTCCATGTAAAAATCGTTTACCAGAGGCTCCCCGCCATTATTTATAAAGTTAACCGTTACCAAAACATCAGCCACCAACTGGTACCGAACTTTAAACACCACGGTGGTCTGATTGTCGGCAACGCTAACATCGTTGGTTTCACTGGATTCATATTGACCGAGTTGTTCTTCACAAAAAGTCGAGAGGGCTATAAAATCATTTTGAGTTGTTTTGGCTTTCATGTCCTGGCTAAGATGGGAAATATACCCCGGGTAATCACTATTACTTAAAGCCTGCAGCATGTCAACGGTTATCGGCTGGGCATAGGTTGGTTCAACAACGGACTGACCGCATCCGCACAATACCGCCGTTAACAGCAATATTATCGAAACAAAGACTGGAATAATTTTAAGCATTTACACGCCTCTTCAATTTGCACTTCTTTAAAAATTCTATCACAAAATACCCTTTAAGTCACAACCGAAAATATATAACGAAAGCGCCCCGTTGCCGGGGCGCTGATATTGTTAAGAAACTATTAAAATTTAGACTTTTATGGCGCCGAATTTTCCTTCCAGGGCGGCTTTGTCCCAGATTTTGCCAGTGACGTCCTCGGTTTTAGAAGCCGCCAGCATCGCCGGGTATTTTTGCCAGATAATCGGCTCTTCAAAGTTGCTGGTATCGTGGCCTTCCATAAAGCCCATAACGATTTCGGTCTTAACGAAGTAGGGCCGGATGCAGGTGACAGCGATGCCAGGTTCCCGGCGCACTTCATGTGCCAGGCCGAGAGTAAATCTTTCAACGGCGGATTTAGTGACGCCGTAGGCGATGTTCATGCGGATTTCTTTAGCGAGGATGGACGAGACGTTAATTATCATCCCGCTTTTCTTTTCCAGCATGTGCGGCAGGACGACTTTGGAGCAGAGGAAGGTGCCATCGAGATTTACCGAAAGGATAAGGCGCCAGCGCTTATAAGTCATTTTGTCGAAGGAGTCCTGGGAAGTGACGCCGGCGTTATTAACCAGCACGTCTATTTTGCCGAATTTGCCCAGCGCTTCCTCAACGACTTTATTGACATCCTCTTCGATGGTGATATCGCCGCCGAGGGAAAGGGTTTTACGCCCCATGGTTTCAATTTCTTTGGCGGTTTCCGCCAGTTTACCATCATCGGTAACGCGGTCGCAGATAACGAGGTCGGCGCCCTGTTCCGCCATGCCCAGGGAGATTGATTTGCCAAGTCCCTGGCGTGCGCCAGTGACCATGATAACTTTGCCTGCTAATGGAAGTGCCATAATAGACCTCCTTGTTATTTGATACTTGTAACTTAACTACGTCAGCATCCCGTAGTCGAGTGGGAAGCAGGCAGCCGTCTGGTTCTTGCCGGCGTCGGAAGCCAGGAAGAGAGCGAGCGCGGCTACATCGTCAGGTTCACCAAAGCGCCCGATAACCGTCTGGGCCAACATCCTATCATTAACGCCGGGGAGTTTGAGGAACGGCTCGGAGAGGCGGCTGTGTACCCAGGCCGGGGCGATGGAGTT
>CAIWTG010000203.1 GCA_903915565.1 uncultured Chloroflexota bacterium | reverse complement strand
TCTGGGGGTTTTGTTATTAATCAAGCCGAGTTACAGCATCGCCTTGCTTTTTCTCCTCCAGAGCGCCGTGCCGCCGGTAACCAGCACCCCAATCCTGGCGGAACGCGGCGGCGGGAACAAAGCGATATCCACCCAATTTGTGTTTTCCAGTTTTGTTTTTTCTATTGTCTCCATACCGTTAATGTTCTTGCTGTTCAACCAGTTTTTCCCCATGCCCTGAACACAAAAACAAGGTCCGGATTTATTTGTTGGAATATAGTTAAAATGGTATAATTTAACCAACGAAAGCGGAAAGGAACGATGCGATATGTTTACGTTGAAATGTCCTGCCTGCCAGGCCGAGAGCAAGTTCTCTTTTGTGGATAACAGCTACGAGGGTCCGCGCCGGTGCTGGAAATGCCGCGGCACTTTCCGATTGAAGATTGATAACAACGTCTTGGTATATTGTAATCCGATACCCGAGGAAGAATTCACCAAAGTGCAGGAGATGTACGACTTAAGGAATAAGTATAAGAAACAGCCTGAATAACTCAGCTGTTATTTCCTTTTCCCGTAATCCTGCCCCTTTTCGCGCCGAATAAGTGCTTCCTGCTTGGCTTTAAGCTCGATAAGACGAAAGACTGTCTTGGCTTTCCCGGTCAGTACGAAGCTCTGCATTTTGCTCCTTTGGTGTTCTAATTGTTTATTCAAACATCTTTAAGCATAGCAATCGAACATAAACAAATGCGTTAATTGTATAAAGCGTAAATAATAAAACAATTAAGAATTCATAAAGAATTTCCGGGGAAATGGGGTTTGGGAGACTAACCGCAACGGTTGTATAGAAAATCTGCCTTTGTTATAATGCTTTTGACATGAAAAGTATAAGTGCATTCGTCAAGCGCCGTTTTTTCTCGCTGATTTTAATTGTAGTGGGGCTGGCGATGGCTATTTTAGCCATCCAGGTGATAACGGGAGTGCCGGGCTTTTCTACCTTTTTCATCGGCGCCGCTATCCTGGTTACCGGCTTGCTTATTGTCATCTATTAGCGGGCTAACCGTCACCTAAATTACGACTCAACACACCAACTGCGTTGCGGCAAATATACCCAGATGCTATAATTTACGCGTAGTCTTTGGCGAGTGGTGTAGTGGTAGCACAGAGGACTTTGAATCCTTTAGCCCAGGTTCGAATCCCGGCTCGCCAGCCACAAAATCCCAATATTTACCAGTCCGGTGGACCTACCTGCGTTTGTTTATCGTAAATAGGATTATAAACAAGCGTTCCCATATGTTTTAATAGCTCATAACGTTGCGTATTTACCGGCTCATCCGTACAGGCGCGCATTATCGCTTCGTTGCGGGCGTTAAAACCGGCTTTAAATTCCGGGTGGGTGATGATAAAGAGGTCGTTACGCCTGATACCTCTTATGACGCGTTCGCCCATCTCCACCGGGTCCATGAAAATTTTACTGAAGTCCGGCATCGGCGGACGTGGCTGTCCGTCTTTAGGGGGAGGGGGCATACGCGGCGGCCAGGTTTCTCCCTCATTCCTCAAATGCTCGGGGCGGTTGGCGAAAGTTGAGGGGCCGAGGTTAGTTGTAGTTGGGCCCGGCACCAGCACCGAAGCCCCAATATTCTTGTCCAGCAGGTCAGTGGCTAACGTTTCCATCATCCCCGCCAAACCGTATTTAGTAGTGTTATATATGATGACGCCGCCTACGGCACCAAGACCGCCAGTTGACGAGGTAGCTACGATATGCCCACCCTCGCCGTGTTTTATAATGCGGGGCAAAATGGTAACAAGCCCATTAATCGTCCCTCCCACGTTCACACCCATGCTGAAATCCCAGTCTTTATAGGTCATCATCCATGCCGGGCCACCGGAGGCAACACCGGCATTGTTAACCAGCACGTGAATCTTTTGGAAAACGGACTCCGCTTCGTCGGCGGCTTTGGCATAGGCAGCGCGGTCGGTAACGTCCAGTTTGATGGGGTGGACGGGCAGGTTCTTTTCTTTAAAATACGCCATCGCTACGTCCAGAGCGTCCTGCCGCGAATCGGCGATAACGACCTTCATGCCGTATTTGGCGCAGGCTTTGGCGATGCCCAGCCCGATGCCGCTGGCGCCGCCCGTGATAAAGGCTACTTTTCCTTCAATGTCTTGCATGATTAATCTCTCTTTTCTATCTAGTTTTGAGTTGGGTTTTTACCAGTCCGGCGGGCCTACCGGCTTTTGCCGGTCGTAAATATCGTTATAGTAAACCGTCCCAAAGGAGCTGATAATTTCAAAGCGCTTTTCGTTCTTCGGCTCCTCGGGAATGGCGCGGATAAGAGCCTCGTGACGAGTGATATAACCGGCGCGGAACTCGGGGTGGGTGTGAATAAACAGGTCGTTGTTCCTGATGCCCCGCAAGACGCGCTCGCCGGTCTCACTGGGGTCCATAAAAGCTATTTGCTGTACTTCTTCCATGGTAAAGCGGCGGCGCTGTTCCGTCATGTTAGTCCGGGGTTTGGGAGGCCATGTTTCACCTTCATTTCTTAAAGCCTCGGGGCGGTTATCAAAAGCCGTTTGCCCCAGATTGCTTCTGGTTGGGCCGGGGAAG
>CAIWTG010000202.1 GCA_903915565.1 uncultured Chloroflexota bacterium | reverse complement strand
TTCGCCAAGGCCATCGTCAAAGCCACCACGCATTACCAGGACGCCAAAATTATTGCTGAAGTTTCCAAGAAACTCGGTGAGGCTATGCCCGGACTGGAAATCAAGCAGATACCCGACGAGGAATTACTCGCTAAAAGAGGTTGGTAAACATGAAAATAGGTGTCCTTGCGTCGCAGGGAGCCTTTATCGAGCATATAGCCGCGATAGAAAAACTGGATATCGAAGCTTTGCCCGTCCGTCTACCCGGCGAACTTAAGGGAGTGGACGGGCTAATTCTTCCAGGGGGCGAAAGCACCACCATCAGCAAATTGATGAACGCCTATGATTTAATGTCGGAAGTCGGCGCTTTAGCCAAAAACGGCATGCCGCTCTTCGGCACCTGCGCCGGCATGATTATGATGGCTAAAAAAATATCCGGCAACGGCGCGGTATCACTGGAACTGATGGATATCACGGTACGGCGCAATGCCTTCGGGCGGCAGGTGGACAGCTTTGAAACGGAAATAGTGATAGCGGCATTAGGCAAACAGCCTTTTCATGCCGTGTTCATCCGCGCGCCGCTAATTGAGCAAGTTGAAAAAGATGTCGAAGTCCTGGCAAAACTACCGGATAAAACCATCGTCGCTGTCAGACAGGGAAATCTGCTGGCGACGGCTTTCCACCCGGAGCTGACCAACGACTTAAGATTTCACCAGTATTTTGTGGATATTGTTAAAGGAAAACGTAAATAAATATGGATAAACCAGTACAAAATAAAGTCACCGACGACCTGGATGCCCTGCTCGATATCTTTCCCCCATATATCAAAGCACCCCTTTTAAAGCAGGCAGACATCAGCGATTTGCTGGAGGTGATACTTGACCTCGGCAGGCAGCCGGAAGCGCGTTTCCCCAAGCGGGAAGTAATTCTCGAAAAAAGAGAAGTCGAAGAGGCGGACATTGATTATGTAGTCGCGCGGATAAGCAAATTCGGCGATGATAACCGCGCCGGCATTGAAAGGACGCTGCACCGCATCTCGGCGATAAAAAACAGGAGGGGACGTGTGGTGGGGCTAACGTGCCGTGTGGGACGCGCCGTCTTTGGTACGATTAAGTTTATTGAGGATTTGATTCAATCGGGCAAGAGTGTGCTTTTACTGGGCAGGCCCGGTGTAGGCAAAACCACCATGCTCCGTGAGGCTGCCCGTGTCTTAGCCGACACCGCCAATAAACGCGTCGTCATCGTGGACACGTCAAATGAAATTGCCGGCGACGGGGATATACCACATCCCGCCATCGGACATGCCCGCCGCATGCAGGTCACCACGCCGTCTTTACAGCACGCCGTGATGATTGAGGCGGTGGAAAACCATATGCCGGAAGTCATCGTCATTGACGAAATCGGCACCGAGCTGGAAGCCATGGCGGCCAGGACCATCGCCGAAAGAGGCGTGCAGCTGGTCGGCACGGCTCACGGCAATACGCTGGAAAACTTAATGATGAACCCAACGCTTTCCGACCTTATCGGCGGCATACAATCGGTAACTTTAGGGGACGAGGAGGCGAGGCGGCGGGGAACGCAAAAATCCATTCTGGAAAGAAAGTCGCCGCCGACCTTTGATATCGTCGTCGAGATTCAGGAGCGCGATAGAGTCGCCATTCACCCGGATGTGGGGACGGCAGTGGACGCCTTGTTACGGGACGCCCCGCCCAGCACCGAGTTACGCTCCATGAGTGCCAATGGCGAAGTAAAAATAGAAAAAGTCCGCGTTGAAAAAACACCCGAAGTAAAAGGTAAAAGAACTCCTAAAGAAACCAAAACGATAAAACTGCATCTCTTCGGCGTCAACCGGTCGAGGGTGATACAAATCGCGCAAGAAATGCACGTCAAGCTGGACATCGCGGAAAATTTACGCGGCGCCACGATGCTGGTAACCTCCAAAAATCATTATAGAAGGCGGCCGCAAAAAATAAGAGACGCGGAAGCGGAGCATATTCCAGTTTATGTCTTGCGGGGCAACACACCGCAGCAAATCAGGCAGTTCCTGTCCACGCTTTATGCGACCAAAGAAAGCGAAAAGCCCGATGACTTCCAGAGCGCCATCAACGAGGCGGAAGAGGCAGTAGAACAGGTTACCGAAAGCGGCGAATCAATAGAGTTGAACCCGCAGGGTTCTTATATCCGGCGGCTGCAGCACATGGTAGCCCAACGCAACGATTTGAACTCCAGCAGCAAGGGGCGCGACCCCAACCGGCGGGTGCGCATATTTAAAGAGCGGATGAGATAGTATGTCTCTTTTTATTACGTTTGAGGGCGGCGAGGGATGCGGTAAAAGCACGCAGTCGCGGATGCTATCCCGACGGCTTAAAAAGCTGGCAGTCCCTTCGCTACTGATTCATGAACCGGGGATTACAGCTTTAGGGAAAAAAATCACCCAGCTCTTAAAGTGGTCTAAAGACATCAAGATATCGCCGCTGGCAGAACTGCTTTTATTCAATGTCTCGCGAGTACAGCTGGTCACCGAAGTCATTAAGCCAAATCTTGAAAAAGGCGTCATAGTCCTTTGCGATAGGTATGCCGATTCAACCATAGCTTATCAGGGATACGGTCGGGGGCTGGACTTAGATAAAGTCAAAGCCACAAACGCTTTGGGGATGCAGGGGGTAATACCGAATCTGTCGATTTTGTTAGACGTTCCTGCGGAAACCGGCTTTGCGAGAAACAAAGACAAAAAGCCCGACCGCTTTGAAAAAGAAAATTTAAGTTTTCATAAACGGGTGAGGGAAGGTTATCTAAAGCTCGCGAAAGCCGAACCAAAGCACTGGCTGGTGATAGACGCGACCAAAACTAAGGAAGAAATTGCCGCAATAATCTGGCAGAGGGTAAGTAAAAGACTCCCAGGATAGGACAGACCCCGTGAAATCTCAAAAGCCGTCGTTCGCCGAAGAAAAACTGCTCAAGAAACAGGGCTACCGGTTCATCGCCGGGGTGGACGAGGTAGGGCGGGGGGCTTTAATGGGGCCGGTGATGGCGGCGGCGGTAATACTGCCCGAAAGCTTTAAAGCTAGGTGGAAAAGCCGGGTGCGCGACAGCAAGCAACTCACCCCGGAAACACGTGAATACCTTTTTGGTTATATCCTTGAAGCGTCCATATCCTACGGCATCGGGTCATGCCATAACGACAAAATCGACGAAGTCGGCATCGCTAAAGCCACGCGCCTGGCTATGGTGGAAGCAATCAATCAGCTAAAGCCAACGCCGGAGTTTCTCCTTATCGACTACGTCAAACTGACGGAGTTATCATTACCCCAAAAAGGCATCAAACATGGGGACAGTCTGGTTTTTTCCATCGCCTGCGCCTCGATAATCGCCAAAGTCACCCGCGACCGTCTGGTAGTGGACATGGATAAAGATTATCCGGGTTATGGCTTTGCCGAACACAAGGGCTACGGCACGGAAGGGCATCTCAAGTGCTTAAGAGAAAAGGGTCCTTGTCCTCTACATAGAAGGTCATTCAGTCCGATAGGAGAACTGGCGGGCTTACAACGATGAAAAGGCAAGCCACCGGCGCTTTGGGCGAGAGGCTAGCCGCCGAATTCCTTAAGAAAAATGGCTACGAGATAATTGAAACAAACTACCGCCGTACCGAAGGGGAAATTGACATAATAACAAAACAGCAAAATACCCTGGTGTTTGTTGAAGTCAGAACCAGGAGCAGCCGGCAATTCGGCACTCCCGAAGAATCTATCACCCAGATAAAAAAAGAGCGGCTGCGCGCACTGGCAGAGCGGTATGGGCAGGAACATGAAGACTTGCCGGATAACTGGCGCATTGATGTTGTCGCTATAGAAATGGGGCAGGGCGGTAAAGTAAAACGTATTGAAATCATCCCCAACGCCGTTGAAGGCTAGTCAATTTCACTAAAAACTTTCACTGTGCTAGAATTCCACTGAAATGACCAATAATCAACTGCGTATCATTGACGCAAATATCAATCGTTTGGGTGAAGGACTGCGCGTCCTTGAAGAGTTCGCGCGGATGACGCTCAACGATGCGGCTTTAACGCAAAAGCTTAAAGACGTGCGGCATAAAACGTTAAAAGTGGACGCGACGTTACAAAAACGATTATTAAGCGCCAGAGATTCAGCAGCAGATGTTGGCAGCGAAATGAATGTGAAAGGCGAAGCGAAAAACCGCGACGCTGCCGGCATAATCTCCGCCAACGCCAAACGCGCCCAGGAAAGTTTAAGGGTTCTGGAAGAATTAGCCAAAATTCCCGAATATAAACTTGATTCGGAAAAATATCGAAAAGCCAGGTTCGAACTTTATACCATCGAAAAAGAATTGACTGGAAAACTGCTGCGCCGGGATAAGGTGGGGCAAATAACCGGGCTTTACGCCGTCGTGGATACCGAATGGCTCAAGGGACGTCAGCCGGTCAAAACTGCCGGGCAAATGATAAAGGGCGGTACAAAAATTATCCAGCTGCGCTGCAAAGAGCGCAGTCGTAAAGAATTCCTCGGCATCGCTAAAGGCTTAAAAGAAATATGTGCTAAAAACGGCGTTCTTTTCATCGTCAACGACAGCGTTGAGGTGGCAGTTGCCGTCAACGCGGACGGACTGCACATCGGGCAGGAAGATTTACCGGTCGCCGAGGCCAGACAGCAGATTCCCATTGACATGATACTCGGCTGCTCGGCTAGTAACACTAAAGAAGCCGTCAAAGCCCAAAAAGACGGGGCGGACTATTTAGGGGTAGGCGCTATATTTGTCACCGAGACTAAAAAGTCGGCCAAAGCGGTGGGGCTAAAAATAATCGGCGAAATTAAACATGCAACTGGACTGCCGGTTGTCGCCATCGGCGGTATAAATAAAGAAAATCTTAAAGATGTCATCAAAGCCGGGGCGGACAGCG
>CAIWTG010000201.1 GCA_903915565.1 uncultured Chloroflexota bacterium | reverse complement strand
GGCGAGAGGTCTAGATTGGTGGGTGTATCCGGCATTAATGAAAGTCCCCCTTTCCCGCGCAATAAATTACCGAATCTAAAAAAGTGGGGGAAAAACTGTCTCTATTTATGATACACTTTTAGGCTCGGCGATTCAAGAGAGCGAAAAACCGGAGGCAACCGATGGGGGAAGCGCTACGCTTTTTTAGGCCAGGAGTTTTTATAAAGGAGGCAAGCGACTTCGTGCCCTGTTTTATGTTTGGCAAGAACCGGCACGGTTGTCCGGCAATCGTCAAACGCCTGGAAACAGCGGGGGTGGAAAACGCAGCCGGAGGGCGGATTAATGGGGCTGGGGACCTCGCCTTGCAGGACAATGACCTTACGCTTATTTTCTACGTTGGGGTCGGGAATGGGCACAGCGGAAAGTAACGCCTGGGTGTAAGGGTGGAGGGGCGATTCATAGAGACTATCGCGGTCGGAGACTTCCATAAGCTTGCCGAGGTACATGACGGCAACGCGGTCGCTGATGTGCCGCACTACGGCAAGGTCGTGGGAGATAAACAGGAAAGCGATGCCGAACTTTTCTCCCAGGTCATCGAGGAGGTTGATGATTTGAGCCTGAATAGATACGTCCAGCGCTGAAATCGGCTCGTCGCAGACAATAAAGGTGGGCTGTAATGCCAGCGCGCGGGCGATACCAAGGCGCTGCCGCTGCCCGCCGCTGAATTCGTGAGGATAACGCTCGGCCATATAGGGCGAAAGACCGACGATATTGATAAGTTCATCGATTCTTTGACGATAGGCATCCGAATGGTGCATGTTTTGAATGCGCATCGGTTCGCCAATAATATCGGCGGCAGTGAACCGCGGGTCTAAAGAATCATAGGGGTCCTGGAAGATTAACTGGAGGTTCTTGCGCAGGGGGCGAAGCTGGTTGTTATTAAGCTTACAAAGGTCTTTCCCCTCGAACAAAACCTCGCCGCTGGTGGCGCGGTAAAGCTGCAAGACGCATTTGCCCAGCGTGGTTTTACCGCAGCCGCTCTCGCCAACGAGTCCCAGCGTTTCTCCTTTATGAATAGCCAGAGAGACGCCGTCAACGGCCTTCAAGACGCCCACATTTTTCCGACGGATAAGACCGGCGGTAACGGGGAAGTGTTTGGTTAAATTCTTAATTTCGATAATAACTTCATTGTTCATAATTTATTTCTTCTTTGAAGGCGATGCTAAAAGACAAGCGGCAAAATGTTCCGGCGAGATTTCGATTAGGGGCGGTCGGCCTTTGTGGCAGGTATCAAAAGCCTGGCTGCAACGCGGGGCGAAGGCACAGCCTTTGGGCGGGGCAATTAAATCCGGTGGCTGACCTTCGATGGGCTGCAGGCGCATTTTTCTCGGTTCGTCCAACCGCGGCACCGAACCGAGGAGTCCTTTAGTATAGGGATGCACGGCGTGATGATAGATTTGTGTAGCGGTCCCGTGTTCCACAATATGACCGGCGTACATGACATAGACACGTTGGGCATAACGGGCAACAATGCCGAGGTTGTGGGTTATTAAAATAAGCGCAGTATGCAGATCTTTGGTGATATTGCGAATAAGCTCCAGCAGCTGCGCCTGAATGGTCACGTCAACGACGGTGGTCGGTTCGTCAGCCAGGATAAGTTGCGGCTGGCAGGAGATTGCCAGGGCAATCATAGCGCGCTGGCGCATACCGCCGCTGAATTGATGCGGATAATCTTTAATGCGGCGATCGGGCTGGGGGATGCCGACAATTTTAAGCAGTCTTATCGCTTCTTCTTCGGCTTCTCGGGAGTGCATATCGCGGTGCCGCTCCAGCGCTTCGGAAATCTGTCGGCCGATGGTCAAGACGGGGTTGAGGGCCGTCAGCGGCTCCTGAAAAATCATGGCGATTTTATCGCCGCGGATATCGGTCATGGCGTCTTTAGGCAACTTAAGCAGGTCGGTGCCGTCAAAACTGATTTCGCCAGCCACAATTTTGCCGGGCGGGTCGGGGATAAGGCGGAGTATCGATAGGGCACTGACGGTTTTACCGCAGCCGCTCTCGCCAACGAGGGCAATAGTCTCGCCCCGTTTAACGTTATAGGACACATCGTCAACGGCTTT
>CAIWTG010000200.1 GCA_903915565.1 uncultured Chloroflexota bacterium | reverse complement strand
GGGCGGGTCGGGGATAAGGCGGAGTATCGATAGGGCGCTGACGGTTTTACCACAACCGCTCTCACCAACGAGGGCAATCGTCTCGCCCCGTTTAACGTTATAGGACACATCGTCAACGGCTTTAACAATACCATCCTGCGTATGGAATTGCGTTGAAAGATTTCGGACTTCGAGTAAGGGTTTTTCGTTCATCGTCTTAACCTCGGGTCAAGGGCATCGCGCAGGCCATCGCCAAGGAAGGTAAATGAAAGCATCAAAAGACCGATGGCGATAGCCGGGAAGAGCACCAGGTGCGGTGCAGCAAAAATAACATTATATCCATCACGTATCATGGCGCCCCAGCTGGGTGTCGGCGGCTGCACGCCGATGCCGATATAGGATAAAGCAGCCTCGGTGAAAATAGCCCGCGGAATATTAAAGGTTACCGAAACAATAACCGGGCCCAACGAGTTAGGTAATAAATGGCGCATGGTGGTGTAGCCGCCAGAACCGCCAAAGACCCGCGCTGCCGTGACAAAATCGCGCTGCTTTAAAGACAATATTTGACCGCGCACTAAACGCGCAATACCAACCCAGTTAACCAAGCCGATAGCCAGGAATATCATGTAAATACTTCCGCCGAGAATGGAGCGCACTAAAATAATCAGGAGAATGTCCGGGAAGGCATAAATAACGTCGACAAAACGCATCATAATGTTATCGACCCAGCCGCCGGCAGCCGCTGAAATAGCGCCGATGGGCATGCCGATACCCAGGACGATTATCTGGGTGAAAACACCAACCATTAATGAAGTCCTGGCGCCGGAAACTAAGCGCGTTAGAACATCACGGCCTAATTCATCGGTGCCGAGGAGGTGGGCACTGGAGGGACCCTGGAGGATGGCGTTAAGGTCCTGCGAGGCAAAGTCATATTTGCTAAAGAACGGATAAATGATGGCAGCCAGGGCGATGATGAGAATAATGATAGCACCGGCTACCGCCAGGCGGTTTCGCCGGAGGCGTATCCAGGCATCACCCCAAAGAGTATGATGTGGTCTAGCTGATTCAGTTGCAATAGTCACTTTTCATTCCTTAATCAAAGCGTATCCGCGGGTCTATGACCGCGTACATAATATCAACGACGAGGTTGATTAAAGCGACAGCGAAGGCGTAAAACAGGACGCTGCCCATAATCAACCCGTAGTCCCGAGCGAAAACGCCATTGACAAACATGCGTCCGATACCCGGGATAGAAAATAGATTTTCAATAATAAACGAACCGGAAATAAGGGCTGCCAGTTCCGGGCCAGCCACCGTGACCACTGGAATCAAGGAATTGCGAAGGACATGGCGGGTCAGGATAACCCGCTGTCTGAGGCCCATCGCCTGAGCGGTGCGGACATAATCCTGACGCAACACTTCCAGCGTACTGGCGCGGGTCATTCTGGCAATAAAGGCGGCAGGCAGAGTAGCCAATGCGAAAGCCGGCATGATAATTTGCTGCACGCTCCCCCAGCCGCCAGTAGGGAGCCAGTGAAGTTCAACCGATAAAATAATAATTAATAAAATACCGAGCACAAAGCCAGGGATGCTGGCGAAAATGGTAGAAAAGAGCACAGACAAATAGTCAATCCAGGAATTTTGCTTTAGCGCGGCGGCCATGCCAAAAGGGATACCGATGAGAATAGCTAAAATGAAGGCAACAACACCCAGAGTTGCCGTTTTGGGTAATCCTTGTAAAATAATATCAGTGACATTACGGTCCTGGAATGAATAGGAAACCCCTAAGTCACCATGCAGGATACCCCCGAGGTAATTGCCAAACTGGACGATAATTGGTTGGTCCAGTCCGTACTTCTTATTGAGAGCTTCGACAACTTGGGGAGCGAGGGTTTTTTCTTTATCCCAGGGGCCGCCGGGGACAAGATGCATGAGAATAAAGGTAATAAGGCTGACAACAAACAGCACTACTATAAGCCATAATAAACGATTTATGATATATCTTGTCATTTTGCTCTAACTTATTATGAGGAGAACCAGGGGAGACATTTTTTAGTTCCCCTGATTCTCCTCGTTGATACCACTAAGGTTGATGACAGGGTGTTAGTTTAGTTTTGAATCCAGACATTGGCGAAGAACATATCACCCGGTACATCTCCATCCATACCTGTGTGTTTTAAGCCCTGTACATGCGGTTTAACGAGCACGAAACGTTCACGATAGAACATGAACAAAACTGGAGCATCGTCTACAACCATTGCCTGAGCCTGGGCATAAAGGTCGAGGCGTTTGGCATTGTCAAGCTCAACAGCAGCCTGGGCGCAGAGTGAATCGAATGCTGCGCTGCTGTAGTTGGTATGGTTGTTGCCGGCACCTGTACCGAATAACTGTGGTAGCCAGTCCTCCGGATCAGGATAGTCAGCGCCCCAGCCATACCACGCCCAGGTGTATTGTTCCGCGTTGACGGCCTGGGTGAAGGCTTTGCGTTCCATGGGTTCTATTACTACAGAGATATTCAGGTTGGTTTTCATCTGCTGTTGGATGAACTGGGCAATCGTTGGGTTGATGCCGGTATCCGCGTACTGGAGGTGTAACTCCGGTACTTTGCTGCCATCAGAATAGCCAGCTGCGGTCAGGAATGCTTTTGCTTTGGTAACGTCGAAGTGATAATCGGCACCAAGGTTGGCATCATAGCCAGGCATGCCCGGCGGTATCCAGCTGTAAGCGGGCTGGCCGACGCCACCGCGGACGTTGTTGATAAACGCATCGCGGTCAATACCAGCGTTGAGCGCCTTGCGGAGATTCTTATTATCGAACGGCGCAGTGGTAACGTTAAACTGGAAAGCGAAGGTTGTCAATTCTGCAAAGCGCAGAATTTGAGGACTAAGTGTCGTGTCAGCCATAACGGTCTTCTCGGTGCCAGCGGGAACGCCGGAGATATCAACTTCATTATTCTGATAAGCGGCGAACAGAGCATTGGCATCCGTAGTCATGTTGAGAACAAGCTTATCCAGTTTGGCTTTGTCACCCCAGTAGTTGGGGTTCTTAATCATGGTGATATGGTCGGAATGCACCCATTCGGTCATGATAAAGGGGCCGTTGCCAATATAGTGCGGCGGCTCTGTCCACGTAGCGCCGTATTGCGTGACGATATCTTCTCTAATAGGATAGGTTGGCCAGAGGGCCATCAGCTGCAGGAAGGTAGGTTGAGCGTTAATCAGTTTGATTTCAAGTGTATAGTCATCAAGAGCTTTAACCCCTACTGCATCATGTAACTGTGCCTTGGCGGCGGTAGTGGCGCTGATAGCTTCATAGTAAGCCTGACCGCCGACGATATTGAAGTAGAAAGATGTGTATTCGGCTGCCAGATCCGGGTCGAACAAGCGTTTGATGCTGTATTCGTAGTTGTGAGCGGTGACTTTCACACCATCGCTCCAGGTGACTTCTGGTCTTAGTTTGAAGGTATAGGTTTTACCATCGGCCGAAATACCGCCGTTACCGACGGTCGGCATATCCGTAGCGCCGACAGTTTTCAGCGATAGATCCTGATTGAAACCAAGTAGACCTTCAAAAACCTGCATAATGACCGTTCGTTCCGTTGACCATGAGGCGCGGTTGGGATCAATCTGTGAAGGCTCCCCCGCAATATTCACCGTAAGATTTTGCGGCCCGCTGGGTGCGGATGAACAGGCAGGCATAACAATAAGACTGGTAATAATAACGAGCGCGAAAAAGATAGTTAAGATTTTCTTTACCATTATCCCTCCTTTTATTCTTTAAACGAACCTTGTTGGTTAAATGTGTTTTATCTGCAATAATATGTCAAAAAGATGGTTACAGCCCACCTTTGTCGCTTAGGATATTTATCAATTTTCTCTAACTATTTTACCAAATTTCTACAAAAATACATAAAAAATAACTATGGAATTCACTTTATTTGAGTGATTTTTCCATGCATTAATACTTTTTCTGGGCTAGCTTAATATATAGTGTCTACGTGAGATTGTCAAGTACGAGTAACTACCTATATATATTCACCCAGTATATAGATTGTATAAAACTGATACCATTTTAAGGATTTTCTTGTCCTAATGCAACTTGACACGGTTCCTCCGTCTGTCTAAAGTAAGGAAGAAACCGATATTATTGCAGGAGAGAAAGATGGAAAAAATCACGAAAAATGTCTATGTGGAAAGCAAAATAAGCTTGTGCAACTCAAGCTGTGTGGTCACAAAAGAGGGAGTCGTAATAATCGATACGCCGATGGTTCCGGCTATGGCGAAACAGCACGCGGCGGAGATATCCAAATTCGGTGAGGTGCGCTATGTAGTTAACACCGAGCCGCACGGCGACCATATTTCCGGCGATTGCTACTTCGGGGGGACGTTGATTACACACGAGGGCACACGCGACGCTATCCTCGCCTCCAAAGTGGAAGATCTTAAGGCAATGCTGCAGAGGACAGCGCCGGGCACACAACTGGATAAGGACTTTAGATACCGCCCGCCGGATATTACGCTGACGGACCGGCTTACTTTTTACCTTGGCGACCATAGTTTCCACCTGATTCATATGCCGGGGCATACACCTTACCAGGTGGCGGTTTATGTGCCGGAAGAAAGAACCATATTCACGTCGGACAATATCAGCCGCACCATTCCCTTCTTCCACCAATGCGTCCCTGACGCCTGGCTGAAAACGCTTAAAGAGATGGAAAAATACGACGTCGATTACGTGGTTCCCGGGCATGGGGACGTCGGCGACAAAAAATGCATTAAAGAAATGTACGACACCGTCACCATCTGGCTGAACACTATCAAGGATGCCATCAAGAAGGGGATGACTTTACAGGAAGTACAAAGCAAAATCACGATGGCTAAAGAATTCCCCAACCTGCCCCGTGATGAACGCACCAACGGCATCATCCAGATGAACGTGACGAGGCTTTACGAAATTTTGACGAAATAGGGAGGCGGTATGGACCTTCAGCTTAAAGACAAAGTGGCGCTGGTGACCGGCGCCGGCAGCCAGATAGGCTATGGCAGGGCAATATGTTTAACTCTGGGAGAGGAAGGGTGCGATATCATCGCCGCAGATATTGACCTTGACGGCACCAGGCAAACCGCGAAGCAGGTTGAGGCCCTGGGGCGCAGAGCGCTGGCGGTGAAAACAGACGTCACCAAGCAGGCGGATGTTGATGACATGGTTGAACAGGCGATTAAAAAATTCGGGAGGATTGATATCCTTGTCAATAACGCCGGAGCCAGCAGCCGGGAGCGTCCTTTTATGGAAATGACGCCGGAGGACTGGGAATTCGACATCGGGGTGAATCTATTGGGGCAGATACGGGTCGCCCGCGCAGTTTTGCCTCATATGCTCAAACGCAAATACGGACGTATTATCAACACGTCCGGCGGGCAGGGCGTCCCCGGCATCTCTATTTACGGGGCGGCCAAGGGGGGCGTCGTCCAATTTACCAAAGCCCTGGCGAGGGAGGTCGGGTCTCAAGGGGTCATTGTTAACGCAGTCGGTCCCGGGCTTGGCAAGACGGGGCTCACCCACCGCGCCCCGAGCGAAATGTTTGAAGGCGAAAGACAGTCCTCGGTGCTAAAGCGGCTCTGCGAGCCGGTGGATGTAGCGCCGGTGGTGGCTTTTTTGGCGTCGGACAAGTGCAGTTATATGGCGGGGCAGCTCATTCAGCTAAGCACGTCTTAGAATAATGAAGTTGAATTAAGGGGTTCTAGGTTTCGAACGGCCAGCCTCTAACGGGCATGTTCCATTGCGTCAGGAAGGTTCTAAAGTCGTTCCGGTCAATCCGGTAATGTCCGCTGGGCAGCTGGAAGGCTTTCAATCTCTTGCTCTTAATCCAGTCGAGCACGGTGCTTTTGCTGACCTGGCAATAAGCCGCGATATCGCCCGAGGTTAATCGCACGTGTTCTAAAGAGTTCTTTTTCGACATGGTTTTCTCCTTAGCATGATTATGTACGCTATTCTTGTTCTATCCCTTTTAACCGAAGCAGTCGTTTGACGCATACGCTTTGAATGATAGAGTTTAGCGCTCACAAACACATCACAAAATCTTGGCGAATTATCACAAAAACATCACAGGTGAGAGTTTTTTGTATTTGACACGGCGTTATATTGTTGATAATATAAACCATTCGGAACGTCGATAATGTCAAAAAATGAGCGGTCAAATAACCTGATACCGGAATTCGGTGTGAGGCATGGTGCGCGCTCCGGTCATGAGCCGGAAATGGGCGTTGTGTTGCGAAGCAAGGTCTGGCTGGAAAAAGACGGCAAACTTTTTATGGGGTGGGGCAGGGTAACGCTATTAGAACGCATCGATAAACTTGGCTCGATATCAGCCGCCGCCCGTTCGATGAAGCTGGCCTACCGCAACGCCTGGCTGTGGGTAGAAGCTATGAACCGACTGGCAGCGACACCGCTGGTCGTGAAATCCATCGGCGGACGCAGAGGCGGTAACACCCATCTAACCGATGAAGGACGCCGAATTGTTAAAGAGTATCTGGAAAAGCGCACCCAGATTAGAGATATCCTCAATCAGTAAAACCAGGTAATCCACCATTCTCCGCGGCACGTCTAACTTAATATTGTTTTTAGCGTTATAATAGGCGTAACAATTTCTTGTTTGGAGGTCATTATGAAAAAGTTATGGTTTCTTTTACTACTTATCCCATTACTGCTAGTGGCAGTGGGCTGCGCGGGAGGAGAATTGGCGGGGACACCTAATTGGGAAGGCGACACTTATCACGTGACGGCGACTACAACGCAAACAATGCTTTCAGGTTCCTATGGCGCTCCCGTTCCTGCCACCATGACGGTTGGTCAAGATAAATCCAGCGGCGGCTCGTTAACAGCGGGTCCTAATGTACCATATACAAGCTCCGACCGGATGGTTATCAAGAACGCCTACATCACCATCGTTGTGGACAACGTTAGTTCAGTGATGGCGCAAATTACCACCCTGGCGACGAACTTCGGGGGCTTTGTCGTTTACTCCAACGTTGGCGAGGACCAGAATCAACTCTATGCCTCCATCAGTTTTAGAGTGCTGGCGGAACGCTTTGACGACACAATAGCGGCACTGCATAATCTGGCGGTAGACGTTAAATCGGAGTCAACCAACGGACAAGACGTGACGCAGGATTATACCGACCTCAATGCCAAACTGCGCAACCTTGAGGCCAGCGAAACACAGCTACTGGCACTAATGACCAAGGCCGGGACAGTTGCAGACATTTTATCGGTACAGCAACAGCTAACCAGCACCCGCGAGCAGATTGAACTAATAAAGGGCCAGATGCAATATCTGTCCGATAGCGCCAGACTGGCATTATTTTCCGTCACGCTGCAGCAGTCAAAGCTGATTGCTGAGTTCACCGCCGACACGCGGAACATTAAAGCAGGAACCGGCGTCCAATTTACCCCAAATGTTAGCGGTGGTTTTTCTCCCTACACGTATGAATGGGATTTTGGCGACGGTAAAACCAGCACCGAAGCACAGCCGACACACGTTTATAACTCCGAGGGCAATTTTACCGTTACCCTTAAAGTAACCGACGATAAAGGCGGCACAGATGTAGCCACGAGGGAGAATTATATCACCGTGGCGGCCGGGTGGAGCGCGGGAGGTGTCGTTGACAGCGCCTGGAATGGTCTGGTTGCTTTTGGGCATGGGCTTGGGGCTTTCTTTATCGGGCTGGGCATATTTAGTCCGGTCTGGATTGCCATCCTAGTGATTCTTTACTTTGCCTGGTGGCGTAGACGCAAGAAGTCGAAGAAGGCTTAATAAACAAAAATAAAAAGGGGGGCGAAAGCCCCCCTTACTTTTTCCCTAAGAAGTCAGACGTTTCAAAATCTCAACGACGCTCATCCCCTCGATAACAATGGTCTTATGGCGGCTGGTCTGGCCTTTGACGATGAGTAAAGCAGATTTTTTAATTCCCAGGTTGTCGGCAAGAAAAGCAATCAGTTCTTTATTGGCTTTGCCTTTATCGGGCGGGGCGGCAACCTTAATGTACACGACCCCTTCCTTAATGCCGACAATTTCATTGCGGCTGGTGTTGGGTGCAACTTTTACCGACAGACGGGCTACAGGTCTTTTAGGCATATCCAAGTTATTTCTCGATAGTGATAAATGCAGTTAGTCTCCAGAAGTCCGTCCGCGGCTTAGTAATATCAATACAATGGCGCAAAGCATTAGATACCCCGCCATACCTAGCCAGAACGTCCAGGTCAGGCTAGCGCTAATGATAGGCGCGGAAGATACGTTCAGTATATTGACGATGCTCAAACCCATACAAATAATGGATAACATTGCCAGGATTATAACTATTATTCCCATACTTTAGCCTCCTTAATATAATGATATATAATAATGAGGTCAGCCGTAAACGCAGGTACGTTTGGAGATAATATAACATGAAATTGACAAATAATCTATATTTTTATCCCGAACAGGGGATGCTGGACAGTAATACCTACATTATAAAAAGCAATCCCAGCATCATCATCGACCCGGGGAATACGCAATTTTTAGCCACCAAGGTGGGCATGATGCACCAGGACGGCATCGACCCCAAGGATATCGGGATAATTGTTAATACGCACCTGCACATCGACCACCGTACCGCCAACGAAGCTTTTAAAAAACTATCCGGCGCCAAAATCGCCCTCCACCCCTTCCAGAAAAAGAATTACAATTTAGTCGTACTAGAGGCCGACAGGCTTTTGGGAGTGGAGCCGGTGGAGTTTAAAGAGGACTATCTATTAGACGAAAAGCTCCTGAAAGCCGGTGAGATAGAAATAGAGATGATACCATGCCCGGGGCACTCGCCGGACTGTGTGTGCTATTACCTGCCTAAAGAAAAAGCGCTTATTTGCGGCGATGTGCTATTTGAGATGAATACCGGGCGCGTTGACCTGCCCGGCGGCGACGCGGAAGCTCTGAAACAATCTATTGAGGCGCTCGCGAAACTTGATATCGAATATTTACTGCCCGGCCACATGGACATTGTTGCCGGCGCAGAAAGAGTAAAGGAAAACTTCAGCTACATCAAGTTCAATGTTTTCCCATGGCTGTAAGGAGGGGATATGGCTGGCATAGAAAAAGAAATCGGGGAATTGTTGAGACATTACGGACTCATCGTGGGCACGGTGGAAAGCGGTACGGGCGGACTTATCTCTCATCTCATTACTAATGTACCGGGGAGCTCCGATTACTTTAAAGGAACAATCGTCAGTTATGCTAACGAGACCAAGATAAAGGTCGTGGGGGTTAAAGCGGGGACACTAAAGCGTTACGGGGCGGTCAGCGAGCAGGTTGCTGAAGAGATGGCCAAGGGCGGGAAAAAAGTATTAGACGTTGATATCTGTTTGTCCGATACAGGCATCGCGGGGCCGGGTGGGGCAACGCCGGGAAAAGCGGTGGGGGTTTTTTACATCGGGATGGCGAACAAACAAGGCGTGTTCAACCGCAAACTGGAGCTAACTGGCAGCCGACTGGAAATCAAGCAAAAAGTGGCGGAGGCGGCGCTGGAATGGCTGAAGGAATATTTAACCACTGCCTAATTGCCATCGTTTCCTATCAATGATATACTCTCACCATATCGTTAACAGAGGGAGAACTTTTTCGTGAAAAGAATTGACGGGCGTTCGTATGACGAACTAAGGCCTATTAAGATAATCCCCGGCTACCAAAGCTTCGCCGAAGGGTCGGCACTGATAAAGCTGGGCAAGACCCATGTCCTCTGCGCCGTTAGTATTGAGGATAGAGTGCCTCCGTTCCTTAAGGGGAGTGGGACAGGCTGGGTTACCGCCGAGTACGCTATGCTCCCCCGCGCTACCGTCACGCGCTCACAACGCGACTCGGTCAGGGGACATGTGGGCGGACGCAACCAGGAAATCCAACGCCTTATCGGGCGCTCTTTGCGGGCCGTGACCGATATGGCTGCACTCGGTGAAAGAACCTTAATCGTTGACTGTGATGTTCTCCAAGCTGACGGCGGTACACGGACGGCTTCTATCACCGGCGCTTATGTGGCTTTATACCAGGCGATGGAAAAGCTGGTACAGATGGGTGTGATTTCTAAGATACCGCTTAAGTGCGCCGTGGCAGCCACCAGCGTGGGTATCGTGAACAGCTATATGATGCTGGACCTTTGTTACGATGAAGATTCGCAGGCGGGGGTGGACTTTAATATTGTGATGACCAGCAAGGGCGAGTTTGTGGAAGTCCAGGGCACCGCTGAGGGCAAGCCTTTTACCAAACAGTCGATTGACGATTTACTGGCGCTGGGGGAAAAAGGGATTCAGCAGCTTTTTAAAGCCCAGCAGGAAGCGCTGACGCCAAAGAAATAAAATAGTGTCATTCTGAGGGCGCGAAGCGCCCGTGAGAATCTCGCCGTATTACGCTAAATGAAATCGTATAAACAATATTCCGTATACATTCTTACTACCGAGAAAAACACTGCACTTTATACTGGCGTGACTAATGATTTAGTTCGTAGAGTATATGAACATAAGCACAATTTGGTTAAAGGATTTACTCAAAGGTATAACGTACACAAATTGGTTTACTATGAAGTTGGCGAAGATATCATGGCAACTATTGAACGCGAAAAGCAGATAAAAAACTGGAAGCGTTATAAGAAAGTTGCATTGATAAATGCTTTCAATCCAGACTGGCACGATTTATTTAGAGAAATATCCGGAATTGAGTAAGGATTTGTAGGGATTCTTACGTCGTCCTTCTGTGGAAGGACTCCTCAGAATGACAGGGCAGTAATCACGGTCTTACCTGACCGGTGCCAAAGACAATCCATTTATAGGTCGTCAATTCTTTAAGCCCCATGGGACCGCGGGCATGCATTTTTTGAGTGCTGATGCCTACCTCTGCCCCCAGCCCGAACTGACTGCCGTCGGTGAACCTGGTGCTGGCGTTAACATAGACGGCGGCAGCATCAACCTCGTTAAGAAAACGCATGGCGTTCTGGTAGTCTTCAGTAATGATAGCCTCGGAATGACCCGAGCCGTACTTCTCAATGTGCTCCAGCGCCTCGTCCAGTGAGTTCACTACTTTGATGGCGGCAATCAGCGCCAGGAACTCTCTGCCCCAGTCGGATTTTTCGGCATTGATAAGTTTTAGCCCTTGTGTTGACTTGAGGATAGTCAACGACGCCTCGTCGCAATGAAGCTCCACACCGGCCTTACTTAATTCGGCAGCCATTTCCGGCAGGTAAGTCTCCGCGATGTCGGCGTGGACGAGAACGGTATCTAAAGCGTTGCAGACGGTAGGACGCTGCACTTTAGCGTTATAGACGATGTCCACCGCCATCTTGACGTCGGCGCTTTTATCGATATAGGTATGGCAGACACCGATGCCCCCGGTGACTACGGGCATGGTGGCTTTGGCTGCCACCGAACGTATTAAACCAGACCCGCCGCGGGGGATAATCAGGTCAATGACGTCATTCATCTTGAGCATTTCATCCACCAGAGCGCGGTCGGTATCGTCAATGAATTGGACACAGCCGGCCGGCATGCCCGCCCGTTTGCAGGCTCCCTGAATCACCTTAACGATGGCGGTATTGGAGTTAATGGTTTCTTTGCCGCCGCGCAGGATGATGGCATTGCCGGACTTTAAACAAAGCGAGGCGATATCCACCGTGACGTTGGGGCGACTTTCATAAATTGCGCCGATAACGCCGATGGGCACGCGCTTCTTGCCAATCTGGAGTCCGTTAGGCATGGTGCGCATTTCATAAACATCGCCAACAGGGTCGGGCAGGGCGGCAACAGCTTTAGTGTCCGCGGCAATGCCTTCCAACCGGCTCTCGTTAAGCATCAGCCGGTCCAGCATGGCGGCGCTCATGCCGCTGAATTTGGCTGTCTTATAATCGCGCTCGTTGGCTGCAAGGATTTCATCTTTGCGAAGAAGGATGTCCTCGGCGATATAACTTAGTGCTTTGTTCTTAATATCGGTAGAGACGTACGCTAACCGGCGCGACGCCAGTTTGGCAGCGCGTCCTTTGGTATTCAAATCGTCAACAGCGTTTTTCATCGCTATTTTCTAAACCTTTTTACTGTGTTCCAGATTGTTGTAATATTCTAACACACTTTCTGGCCATTGTCCTCTGGTGCATTGGTAACGGTGAGTTCCCGGCCAGTTACTAAAAACTTCTCTAGCGGTAAATCCACAGGCGCGATAAAAGTCTACGGCGTCCTGGTCGGTCTCTAGTCCTGCGCTGGTAAGGGATAACGTTTTAGCCGCATCATCTATCATACGGCGACCAATACCCTTTCTCCTAAAATCCGGATGGACGGCGATGTGTGTAATCCACCAGTAAGGCGCCTGGCTGTAATCTAATCCGATAATACCGATTATTTTGCCCTGATTCAGTCGAACAAAAAACGCACGTTTTTCTTTCGTGTAGAAAATATTGAGAAGCTTTTCGAGATAATCTTGTTCAGGGCGTCCTACAGCCATAGCCAGAAGGTCTTTTACGGCCTGAATGCTGTGCCGTTCAGGATTCAACGCCTCAATCAATAATCGTCCTGTTACTCAAACTTACCATTGCCCATAAAATGATAGACGTAACGCGGCGGCAGGCTTTGTACCGCGCGGTTGACCCGCTTTTTCAGGGAGCAGTGGCACTTCTTCCCATCTTCCAGTTCGAGGGTATAGCTTCCCCCATCTTTAACCTGTTTATATTCAACCAGAGTTAGTTCGCCCCACCAGTGGCCGTCCGCCTGGTGCTGGAAATTATAACTCACATTCGCGATAAACTCTCCCCCGATGGAAAAATAGATTTTACCTGTTGGCACTTGATTTCTCTCTTTCTAGTAACGCAAGATTATTTTTATGGACCACCTCCGGCCCGTAATCAAAATTTAACAGGCTGGTTATTTGGTCGGACTGCGCTCCTTTAATTATATCGATATCGGCGGCACAATAGTTAGTAATGCCGCAGGCAATTTGTGTACCCTGGTCGTCGTAAATCGCCACAACGTCGCCCCGCCCGAACTTGCCCTCTACCGACTTTATGCCTGCCGCCAGCAGGCTGCGGTTCTGTTTTTTAAGCGCGGTGGCGGCGCCGGAATCCACCACGATTTTACCCTTAGTACAGAGGCCGGAAATCATCCAGCGGCGGCGGCTTTCCAGGTGGCTTTTGGTGGGCGGGAAGTGCGTCCCGTCCTTGTCCCCGGCGGCCAGCTTCAAAATGATGCCCGGTTCTTTTCCGGCGGCAATGACGACGTGCACTCCGGAGGCCGTCGCCAATTTGACGGCTTCTATTTTAGTGACCATGCCGCCGGTGCCTACGCCGCTCGTCGAATCCGAGGCCAGGCTTTTAACAGAAGTATCTATTTTCTTGACCAGCGGGACTAGTTTGGCGTCAGGGTCTAGCTTGGGGTCGGCGGTGTACAGCCCGCCGGTGTCGCCTAATATCATCAGCAGGTCGGCGTCAATCAAGTTGGCGACCATGGCGGAAAGGATGTCGTTTTCCCCGAACTTGTTTTCCTTGATTTCATCGGCGGAAACGACGTCGTTCTCGTTAACGATGCAGATAACGCCGAGCTCCATTAAAGCTATCAGAGTGTTGCGGGCGTTGAGGTATCCGGCGCGTTCGGCGATATTGGACTTGGTGAGCAGCGCCTGCGCAACGGTAATGTGATGCTCATCGAATAGCTTTTCATAGGTGTTCATCAGGCGGCCTTGACCAACCGAGGACAGCACCTGCTTGATGGGGATGCCTTTAGCCGCCCCTTCGATGCCCAGCTTATGCCGCCCCGCCGCCACCGCCCCGGAGGACACGATGACCAACTGGGCGCCTTTGCCGTGCAGTTCGGCGATTTGGGCAGCCAAATTTGACATAACCGATTGGTCCAGACGATTGCCCCCACCAGTCAATAGGCCAGTGCCCAGTTTCACGACAATGCGCCGGTAGACCCGATTGGATGACTCTGTTTTTTTCGTTTTCATTGTTTTTATTCAGGCAAGTATTATAAATTATAACACACGATAAAACATTTTTAATAAAACTATTTTCATAGATTGACTAGATTGACAGTGGGGATGTTGCAGCGTACAATAGTAATGAATGAATACAGGACTAAAGGGTAGCATGATAGCCGGTAGCGGAACGAAGCAAAAACATATTACCGGGCAGCGCCGCTCCAATATAGAGATAATCGCGGATATGCTGCGTGTCGGTGAAAACGGCGCGGGCAAAACCGAAATAATGTATTCCGCTAACATGAGCTTTAGCCAGATTCAAAAATACCTAAAGTACCTGGTAAACCATGGTTTCATCAACAAAGTTAACCTGGATGAAAATATGGTTGCCTATCAGGTAACCGAAAGCGGACTAAAACTCCTAAAGACTATCGATTCCTTGATGGATATGTTGAATTCCGTCCCAGCCTCCGACCAATAGCCTTAGTAATAATGTAGCTACCATTATGCCCGAAGACGCAACGTCTCCGGGCTGTTTTGTTTCTAAAACCTCCCGGCCGTTGCTCCATCGTTATGAAATATTAAGGTAATATTTATAATTCTGTTATGATTTTTACGGGAATATTTATACCTCGATGCTAGACTGGGGAAGGTAAAAGCGAAGAAAATATCAAAAAATACTAGTAAAGAGGCACAAATACCGTCATGCGCAGGACACTTGTACTGAACGAAGACGATCTAGTAATGGTCGTCAAAGAAGATATCGTTAAACAGATTGACGATCACCGCGGTGAAATGAACCGGACGGAATTCGTCAATTACCTTATTCAATGTCAGCTGAAAGAACAGCTGAATCAGAAAAACGGCATTTCTAAAGAAGAATTTCAGCAATTCCGGCGCCAGACGCTGGAGCTATTACGTAATATGCTCGAGATTTTCGTTGTTTCAGGCATGTCCATGGACGAAAGCCAGCAAAATGAAGGTGTCCAGGTGTTAAACCAACAACTGGAATCTTTTCAGAAACTAAGCGAAAACACCGAGTCCTAAAGCAGATTTTTTCCTCTGTTTTCTTATGTTCAGGGTGTCATTATATCCAAAAATGCATATAACTATGTTCTAGAATATAATCACTTCCCAAGCTAACAGCTATCACTTAGGCTATTTTTAAGGGTTGTTTTATATCTATAGAGGTAGGCTTGAGAGGTGATAGTTGCCCAAAGCGATAGAACTTTTAAAACAAGGTCATTATGAAGAGCTGTGGCAGATGTGCTGCGGCTATCTAAAACTGGATATCAAAGAGTTCATGGAGCTTCAGAATAATCTCCTTTTACAGCAACTTGAGTTGTTCGACGAATCAACGATTGGGAAGAAAATAATGCGGGGCGCCAAACCCAAGACGGTTGAAGAATTCCGCCGGCTGGTGCCGCTAACCGACTATAAAGATTATTGTCCCGAACTACTGGAACAAAGAGAAGACGTTTTGCCATTTAAACCAGAGATGTGGACGCATACTTCCGGCAGGTCAGGAGATTATCCGTGTAAGTGGATACCGCTCTCCAAAGAATATGTATTGGAGATGAGTAAAGTACTCTACGGGCTTGGCATGATGTCTTGTGCCGAATACTGGGGTGATGTATCAAAGATACCCAATAATATTAAGCTGCTTTACGGCGTCGCCCCACGACCCTATATCTCCGGGACGTTTGCGGATGTATTGAGGTTACAGTCACCCTTTACATATCTGCC
>CAIWTG010000199.1 GCA_903915565.1 uncultured Chloroflexota bacterium | reverse complement strand
TATTCACCTGATGGTCTGCCTCATCGGCGAGCGGCCGGAAGAGGTCACCGATATGAGGCGCTCGGTCCGGGGCGAGGTCATCGCCGCCACCTTCGACGAGATGGTGGATAACCAGACCCGCGTCGCCGAGCTGGGTCTGGAAAGAGCCAAGCGCCTGGTGGAAAGCGGCAAGGACGTGGTCATCCTGCTCGACGGTATAACCAGGCTGACACGCGCCTACAACTTGGCAATGCCTTCCAGCGGACGCACTCTTTCCGGCGGTATCGACCCCGCGGCTTTGCACCCCGCCAAACGGTTCTTTGGGGCGGCCCGAAATACGGAGGAGGGGGGCTCCTTAACGATTATCGCCACTTGCCTTGTTGATACCGGCAGCCGCATGGACGACTTGATTTATGAAGAGTTCAAAGGCACCGGCAATATGGAACTGCACCTCGACCGGAGGTTATCGGAAAAGCGCATCTTCCCGGCGATGGATATCCAGCGGAGCGGCACACGACGCGAAGAACTGCTGCTGGACGAGGAAACACTCAAGCAGGTATGGCTGCTGCGGCGTATGGTGGGCATTATCGCGTCGGACTCCAACAACTTTGTCGAGGCGACCGAACGCGTACTGGAGCGTATGAAGAAGACGAAGACCAACGCCGAGTTCCTGGTGGGATTAAGAGATATATAATAAAATCTCAAAAGTCAAAAGTCAAAATTCAAAAATGGGGGGCGGGTGAAAATCCGCTCCTTTGGTTTTAGAGAGAAAAATCCCTCTTAATCTCCCCTTTACAAAGGGAGACGTCAATACCCCAAAATATAGCAATACCAGAAATGGATTCCCGCTTTCGCGGGAATGACGTTATTTATCTCGCCTTGGGGTAAGAACCTAAAATTTTCACAAAGACAGCGTGCTCTTGAAGTGCTTTGAGGGCTTCGGCGACGGCTTTTTCTTCGCGGTGGGCGGCGAAGTCCATATAGAAATTGTATTCCCAGGGCTGGTGACGGGTGGGGCGGCTTTCCAGTTTAGAGAGATTGATTTTCCTCCGGGCAAACTCACCAAGGCAGTCGTAAAGCGCGCCGGGCTTGTGCTTTAAGGAAAAGACGATAGACGTTTTATCGCTACCAGTGGGCGGGGAATCTTCTTTAGAGAGGACAAAGAAGCGCGTGAAGTTATGGGGATTATCTTCGATTTCTTTAGCAAGGATTTTCATTCCGTAAAGCGCGGCGGCTTTGGCAGAGGCGACAGCGGCTTTATCGCGTCGCTTTTCTTTTTTTATCATCCTGACGCTGCCGGCGGTATCGGAGGCAGGGATAATTTCCGCTTTAAGTTTCTTTAAAAAGTTGCGGCTCTGCCCCAGCGCCTGCGGATGGGAATAGACGAATTTTATAGTGTCGAGTCCCGCGCCTTCAACAGCAATCAAACAGTGGCTGATGCGCAGCTCCGTCTCGCCGCAGACCATGAGCGGAGAATCGAGGAGGAGGTCGTAAGAGCGATTGATACTGCCCTCCAGCGAGTTTTCCACCGGCACTAAAGCGAAGGGGGCTTTGCCGTGTTCCACCGCCTCGAAAACTTCATCCAGCGTATCACAAGGCACGCCCTTGGTGGATTGCCCGAAGAACTGGATGGCGGCTTCTTCGGTATAAGCGCCCGGCTCGCCCTGGTAAGCCACAGCGACGCCCTGGATTTTCTTACTGGCGTCGATTATCTGTTTATAAATACCCTCGATGTCGGACGGGGAGATTTTTTTATCGCGGGCAAGGCCGCGGACATGCTTTAAGACACGCAGCTCGCGTTCCCTGTCCTCAATAATGCGGCTGGTCTGGTGCTTGCCCAGCCCGATTTCTTTAGAGACGGTCTGGCGCTGGGCAATAAGCTCAACGATGCGCGCGTCTATCTCGTCAATCTTTTTTCTTAAGTCGTCAAGGTTCATTTCAGCACCCTCGATATTAATCCCGCCCGCAGAGCAAAATCGCACAGCACCACCGCCATCATAGCAGAGACGACCGGCACAGCACGGGGAACGATACAGGCGTCATGGCGTCCGGTTACCTTAATAGTAGTTTGTTTCATCTTTTTAATATCAACTGTCGACTGCTCTAAAGCGATAGAAGAGGTGGGCTTTATCGCTACCCTAACGACCAGGGGCATGCCGTTGCTGATGCCGCCCAGAATGCCGCCGGCGTTATTAGTAGTAGTAACGATTTTACCATTTTTCAGGGCAAAGGCGTCGTTGTTCTCCGAGCCCTTTTTGCGGGCAGCGGCAAAACCCGCACCGAATTCAACGCCCTTGACGGCGGGGATAGCGAGTAGGGCTTTGGCGAGGTCGCCGTCCAAGGTATCGAAAAGCGGTTCGCCGAGACCGACGGGTACATCGAGAGCCACGCCCTCGATAATGCCGCCGAGGCTGTCGCCCTGTTTTTTCACGGCGTCGATGGCGGCCAGCATTTTTGCCGAAGCGGCGGCATCGGCGCAAAAGAGCGAGTCTTTGATTGCTCTTTGCCTGACTTGCTCATATGAAACAGATTTGGCAGCAATGCCACCGATAGAAACCGTGTGTGCTAAAGTTTCCACACCAATTGTACTCAAAATCTTCTTAGCAATAGCGCCCACCATAACGAAGCCGGCGGTAATGCGTCCGGAGAACATGCCGCCGCCACGTGCGTCGTTAAAGCCGCCGTATTTAACATGGGCGGTAAAGTCGGCGTGGCCGGGGCGTAATAGATCCTTTATTTTTTCATAATCAGCGTCGTCAACGTCTTCGTTTTCAATTAGCAAACAAATCGGGGCGCCGGTGGTACGTCCGTTAAAGACGCCGGAAAGTATCTCCACTTTATCTTTTTCGTGGCGGGGGGTGGAGGCGGGGCTAAAGCCGGCGCGGCGGAGGTCAACGTCTTTTTGAATATCGGCCGCAGAGAGGGGTAAACCGGCGGGGCAGCCGTCCACGATAACGCCAACACACGGGCCGTGGCTTTCACCAAAGCCGGTGACGGTGAATAATTTACCTAAAGTATTACTCATCAAACTTTACCTCTCCGCCGATTTTTCTAAATTCGTCCCAATAGGTGGGGAAGGTTTTAGCGACACATTCGGCTCCGTCAATTACTATATTACCTAAAGCCGCACCCAAAATGCTAAAAGCCATAGCGATACGGTGGTCGTTAAAGCTGTCGATAGTAACAGGTTTTTGGGGGGCAATTATATTACCGACAATGTCGAGCCCGTCTTCACTTTCAAAGACGGTTACACCCAGTTTTTTTAAGCCGTCGCTCAAGGCCGCAACGCGATTGCTTTCTTTAAATCGCGCAGCTCCGATGCCCATAAGAATAGTTGGTTCATAACCCAAAGGCGCCAGCGCCGCGACAGTAGGCAGCAAATCAATACAGTTCGATAAATCGGCAAGGAGGTGGCCAATCCTTCCGTAACTCACGGAAACGCCATCACCGGTATATTCCGCTTTAACGTCAAAAGAATGCAATAAATCCACTATAGCCCGGTCGCCCTGGAAGCTGCGGGGATTCAGGTTGTGGATGGTAACCCCTGCTTCCGAAAGCGCCCCGAGCGCTAAAAAATATGAAGCCGAAGACCAATCGCCCTCGATTTTGATAGAAGTCGGAGTATATTTTTGAGGCTGGATAATAAACCCGTCTTTGACTTTCTTAGTGATAACACCAAAGTTCCCAAGATACTGCATCGTCAGGAGAATATAACCTCCGGATTTAAACGGCGTAGTATTGGCAATATCTACTTGTTGTTGCGCGAGAGGAGAAGCCAGCAGCAAAGCGGAAATAAACTGTGAACTCTCGTTGCCGGGAATTACAGTTCTCCCACCCCTTAAAGTGCCCCCCTCGACGACGACCGGCGGCGTGCCGGATGGGGAAGCAGAAACCTTAACGCCCAGTTGCCGCAGCGCGTCAACTAAAGTGCCAACGGGTCGCTGGTTTAAAGACGGTCCGCCGACCAAGCGATGGCGGCCGGGAATTGCGGAGCAGATGGCCGTCATAAACCTTAGGGTGGCGGCGCTTTCGCCGCAATAGAGGTCGTTTTGAGCGGCGTGGAGATTGCCTCCGGTCACCTTCCAGATACCATCGCCCTTAACGATTTTGGCGCCGACCTTTTCCAGCACAGTTGCCGCGGCATTGGTATCATCGCAGATAAGCGGGTTGATAATTTCACTGACGCCGTCGCTCAAGGCGGCGCATATCAGCGCGCGGATGGTCAGGCTTTTAGAGGGAGGGGCGGTTACACTCCCCCTGATAACGCTTTTACTGATTATCGCTTTCATATTTTTTCAACAGCTTGATAATTTTATTCACCACCCCAATAATATCAAGTGTGGAGGTATTCACGGTAATGTCCGCCGCCTTTTTATATAAGGGACGGCGGTAAGCTAAAATATTTTTCACAAATTGCTGGCGGCCTTTTACGGGGAGCAAGGGGCGGGTATTGCCGGGGGTTCTTTTTAAGATAACCGGCAGGGAAGCCGTCAGACAAACGATAACGCTTTCCTTTTTCAAGCGGTGGATGTTTATCGAATTTAGCACCACGCCGCCGCCGCAAGCGATGACGACGTTCTTTTTCGTCGTCACCTGACGCACCGCCTCTATTTCCATTTCGCGAAAGCGAACCTCGCCGTCCTGACGGAAAATATCCGGGATGGTCTTGCCGGCTTTGATGGCAACAATATCATCAATCTCGACGAGCTCTTTATGCAGCTTTTGCGCCAGCGCCTTGCCCACCACCGACTTGCCGGTGCCCATAAAACCGATGAGGGCGATGTTAGTCTTCATGGCGCTCCAGCATTTGGACAGCCGTCTGGCGCATGAGGTCGAGGGGGGCTTTTTTGCCCGTCCATTTTTCAAAAGCCAGCGCGCCTTGCCAGGCGAGCATATCCACGCCACTGATGGTTTGCGCACCAGCAACAGCGGCATCCTGAAGGAGTTTGGTCTTGATGGGGTTATAAACAATATCAAAAACCAGCGGGGCTTTGGAACGAGGCAGGGCGGGGATGGGGCTGATGTTAGGTGCCGGGGACATACCCACGCTGGTAGCGTTGACTAATAAGTCGGCGGGGAGAACATCGGTCAAATGACTCAACTCCAGTGCTTTAACTTCCTTTTTAAAATTGTTTTTAATCAAGCGGGCGATATCCAACGCCCAATCGAGCTCGGCCTGGCGGTTGAGAATGGTGAGGCTGGCCCCATTTTGCGCCAGGATGTAGGAAATAGCGCGGGAAGCTCCGCCGGCGCCCAGGACAACGACTTTTTTACCTTTGGGTTTAAAGCCGTATTCTTTTAAAGCCTGCAGGAAGCCCTCGGCGTCGGTGTTAAAGCCTTTGAGTTTGCCTTTATCATTAACCACGGTATTGACCGCCCCGATTTTTTCCGCCAGGGGGTCAAGGCTATCTAGTAACGAAATGATGGCGACCTTGTGCGGGACGGTGACGTTAAAGCCAACGACATTTAACGCCCGAAGACCAGCCACAGCTTGAGCAAGACTGTCGGGTTTAACGTTGAAGGCTACATATTCATAATCCAGACCGAGTTTTTCAAAAGCGGCATTATGCATCGCCGGGGACATGGTATGTTCCACCGGGTCACCAATAAGGGCGCAGATTATTGTTTTACCAGAGATAATATTAGTCATGATCAACCATCCTATACAATTGCCTCAAATTTTTTACTGTCAGCTGACCATCCGCCGACTCTTTACCCTGCCCCACCGAGGCGTAAGTAAATGCGCCGCCCGCTATTGGACAGAGGATGCGAGAGAACTGACCCTTAATGCCCATCGCGAAAGCAACGATTTTGTTCTTGGGAGAAAACGCCGCAACCAGGTCCAGGACGGTTAAATTATCGGCAAAGGTGCGGGCAGTGGTAACGACCTTACAGATATCAGCGCCAGCCGCCAGCTGCCGGTTTACGATTTGACGCAAAGTTTCTGACGGCGGGGTTGCTTTAATATTATGATACGATATCAAAACCTGTGCTTTGCCTTTTATTTGTTTAACAAAATCAGCAAGAGAAGGCGTCGCCAGCTCGATATCAATAATTGCCGCGCCTAACCCTAAAGCGTCACGTAGTTCTTTAATTCTGGCGGCTTCTTTGCCTTTCCATTTGCCTCCCTCATCAACGCGGCGGGCACAGGCAATCCAGGGCTTTTTTAGTCGCGCCGCTACCTGCCGCCAGTCCGGTCCGATAAGGTCGATACGCAGTTCAAACAAATCGGCCAGCGGGGTAGCAGTTTTTAAAGCAGTTGGGTCGTCGTTAACGAGAGCGACGCAAATTTCAGGCGGGTTTGGAGGCAAACAGCACCTCCCTGACCAGGTCAATATCAACTTTATCAGTGATAAAAGCTTCGCCGATGTTTTTTAATAAGACAAAGCGGATTTTGCCGTTCCGCACCTTTTTATCATGTTTGATTAGTTCAAGGAGGTTTTCTTTTTGAGCGTCGTTCAGCGGGGGCAGGTCCACCGGCAGTCCGGCCTGGATAATCAGGCCATTCAGGAGCGCTATATCTTTGCTGTGGAGAAAGCGCAGATGCTGCGATATTCTGGCGGCAGCCATCATACCGATGGCGACGCCCTCCCCGTGCCTGGTCCGAAAATCAGTCACCGCTTCGACGGCGTGACCGACGGTGTGGCCATAGTTCAAGAGCGTGCGGGGACCGGTTTCTTTTTCATCCAACGACACGACAGGCACTTTGATGCGGGCGTTCTCCCGGACGATAGCCTCCAGTAAATCTATATCCAGCGCCATCGCTTTAGTCATATGTTTTTGCAGGAAACCAAAAAAACTGCGATTACGGATTACAGCGTGCTTGATAACCTCACCCATGCCGTTGGAAAGCTCGACCGGCGGGAGGGTTTTAAGCATAGCGACGTCAGCCACGACCAGCCTGGGCTGATAAAAAGCGCCAATCATGTTCTTCAGACTGCCGTGGTCGACGGCCGTTTTGCCGCCGATGCTGCTATCAACCATCGCTAAAAGTGAGGTGGGGATTTGCACCAGAGGGACGCCGCGCATATAGGTGGCGGCAACAAACCCCGCGAGGTCGCCGACAACGCCACCGCCCAGCGCTAGAATAATCGAGGTTCTTTCGGCATAATTCTCCACCAGTCCCTCATAAAGTTGTCCAGCGGCGGTCAGGGTTTTGTTTTCTTCTCCGGCGGGGACTTCCAGCAGAGAAACTTTAAAACCGGCCACAGCCAGTCCCGCTTCAAGAGCGGCGGCGTAAAGCGGCCGGACGTTGGCATCGGTGATAATGACGGCTTTGCCGGAGAGGCCCCTCTCCTTCAGCCAAACGCCAACCTGGGATAATAAACCCTGCCCGATATTAATATCGTAGCTGTTTCTTCCCAGTTCCACCCTTAGTTTTATCATGTATGTAATTTTACCCCGCCGTATAAGCTAATGCAATAAATCTATATATAAATATGGTAGTTATCCCACGAACAGTCCAGCTTGAAACCGTATTTAGTCGAATTCGGTTCATAGGTGTTGACAGGGGGTGGGTATTTATGTTACATTTAATGTTTGGTACAAAGAATTCAGTAAAAGTAGATAGATTGAGCTTGCAAAACCTCTCTCTATCACATTACAAGAATTCATAATGGATGGGTATATGCCCATCCATTATAATTGTCAGGGGGATGGAAAAAAGAAGATGCCAACGATAAATCAGCTAGTACGCAAGGGGCGGAAAAAGTCGCACAGTAAAGACAAAACACCGGCGCTTACCTTCACCTATAACTCGTTAAAAAACAGGGTATCGCGCGGTAAGAGTTCCCCGCAAAAACGGGGCGTCTGCATTCAGGTGAAGACCACCACCCCCAAGAAGCCTAATTCCGCATTGCGCAAGATAGCTAAAGTACGTTTAACCAACCATGTTGAAGTCACCGCCTACATCCCCGGCGAAGGTCATGAGCTCCAGGAACATTCAGTAGTTTTAGTCCGCGGCGGACGCGTGCCGGACCTACCGGGCGTACGCTACCACATCATTCGCGGGACGATGGACACCACGGGCGTAGCTAACCGTAAACAAGGCCGCAGTAAATACGGCGCGAAACGAAGCAAGGGCGGCAAAGCTCCAGAAAGCGCAGCCGCAGCAACCCCGGCAGCTCCAGCGGCACCAGCAGCAACAACTTAATTTTAAGGAATTATTATGGCGAGAAGAGCTAGAGCAGTAAAAAGAGAACTCATCCCGGACGCGAAGTACCGCAGCGCACTGGTATCGCGGCTGATTATTAAAATAATGTCACGCGGCAAGAAAAGAACCGCGGAAAAAATCGTTTATGACGCCCTGGAAAAGCTGGGACAGTCAGTCTCTAAAGACCCGGTCACCGCGCTGGAACAGGCCGTGAAAAACGCCACCCCACTCCTCCAGGTAAAGCCGAGGCGTGTGGGCGGCGCTACGTATCAGGTGCCGGTAGAAGTGGCGCCGGAACGCGGCACCTTCCTGGCAATGACCTGGCTGATTGATTCCGCCCGCAGCCGCAAAGGCAAAGCGATGAATGAAAAGCTGGCCGATGAACTGGCCGAAGCCTTCCAGGGGCAAGGCAACACAATTAAGAAACGCGAAGATACACATAAGATGGCCGAGGCGAACCGCGCCTTTGCACATTACAGGTGGTAAAGGATTTGGTAATAACTAGTGGTGCTGAAGTAAATAAAATGGTTACCGAAAAGAATACAACGTCCAGGGAATTCCCCCTGGAGGATATTCGGAATATTGGCATTATTGCCCACATCGATGCCGGCAAGACGACCGTCACCGAGAGGATACTCTATTACACCGGCAAGACCTATAAACTGGGCGAGGTGCATGAGGGTACCGCCGTTATGGACTGGATGGACCAGGAGCGGGAACGCGGCATCACCATTACCGCCGCCGCCACGACCTGCTACTGGCGAGAGCACCGCATCAATATTATTGACACCCCAGGACATGTAGACTTCACCGCCGAAGTTGAGCGCAGCTTAAGAGTGCTGGACGGCGGCGTAGTTGTTTTTGACGCCGTTTCCGGCGTCGAAGCGCAATCGGAGACAGTCTGGCGGCAAGCCGACAGATATAAGGTGCCGCGCATCTGCTTTATCAACAAGATGGACCGCATCGGCGCCAATTTCAGCCGGACGATTTCCATGATAGAAACACGCCTCATGGCGACTCCCCTGCCTATTCATTATCCCCTGGGCGCCGAGGACCGTTATTACGGCGTGGTTGATTTGATTGACAATAAAGCCTGGCAGTTCAGCAAAGACCCGGACGTAGAACCGGCAGAAATACCGATGCCCAAAGACGAAGTGGAAAAAGTTGCCGAAGCCCGGCAGCACTTGATTTCCCAGGTTGCCGAACACGACGATGAAATGATGGTCGCCTACATCGAGGGGCATAAAGTGGAGCCGGAAACATTAAGAAAAGCTTTACGCCGAGTTACCTTGAGTATTAAAGGCGTGCCGATATTTTGCGGCAGCGCCCTGAAGAATATGGGCATCCAGAAACTACTGGACGCCGTCGTGGACTTCCTGCCGTCTCCAATGGAAGTGCCGCCGATGGAGGGCATTGACACCAAGACCGGCGACAAGGTAATCCGTGAAGCCAGCGACGACGCTCCTTTTGCCGCGCTGGCTTTTAAAGTGGTCACCGACCCATTTGTGGGGAGGCTGGTTTACTTTAGAGTTTATTCCGGCAAGGTGAAGGTGGGCGCGCAGGTCTTTAATCCCACCCGCCAGAGGCCGGAGCGCATCGGGCGTTTACTGCTGATGCACGCCAACCACCGTGAGGACATTACCTCCGCCGATACCGGCGCTATCGTCGCCACGCTAGGACTTAAAAATACTTTCACCGGCGATACGCTTTGCGAACAGCACAAAGCCATCATCCTTGAATCCATCCGCTTCCCCGAACCCGTCATCTCCATCGCCATCGAGCCCAAGACCCGCGCCGACCAGGATAAAATGGGCGAAGCCCTGCAGAAACTCACCGAAGAAGACCCCACGTTTAAAGTTTTCCAGAACGAAGAAACCGGACAGACAATTATCTCCGGCATGGGCGAGCTCCACCTGGAGGTTATTACCAGCC
>CAIWTG010000198.1 GCA_903915565.1 uncultured Chloroflexota bacterium | reverse complement strand
GTTTCCAGGATGGATATCGTTACTGGGTATCTCCTCGGTTTGTTGCTTTTCGCTTTAATGCAAACACTGATTATGTTCTTTTACATGGTTTATGTGCTCGATGTTAGCTACCAGGGACATCTGTGGCAAATCCTCATCTTCCAGGTGCTTATCGGCATCAACGCCGTCTGCCTGGGGACTTTCTTTTCCGCCTTCGCCCGCAATGAGTTCCAGATGGTACAGTTCATCCCACTGATTATTGTGCCGCAAGTATTTATCAGCGGGCTGTTCATCCCCACCAACCAGCTGCCGGTGGTGCTGGAATGGATATCCAAGTTCCTACCGCTGACCTATGGGGTGGAGGGGATTAAAGCGTTGATGCTGCAGGGGCAGGGCCTACTGGATATCGGGAAGGACATTGGGGTACTAGCGGCCTACGCGGTGGTGCTGTTGATACTGGCGGGGTTGACGCTAAGGCAGAAGAACTAATATTTCTTCTAACTTTTGATGCTTTCTTGCCCGCCGGAGCTTTCGGCGGGCATTTCCATATTTGTTAAGGGGAGTCTAGCTTAGAGGTATTTCGGGTTAGACTCCCTTTTTATTTGTTGATTGATGCTTGAATCTATGTTTTTACTCCTGGCCAGTGTTACCCTATTTCATTTTCGAGTGATATAATATGGTCAATATAACTATTTAACTTAAGGAGCTCCAAGTTATGGCTGATTTACGCATTGAGAAACTGGCTGACCTATTAGTTAATTACTCGGTGGCGGTGAAAGCCGGCGACAAGGTGGCGATTCAAGGCGAAATGCTGGCCGAACCTTTACTTAAAGCCGTTTATACTAAAGTACTGCAGGCTGGGGGGCACCCGTTTTTGGTAATGTCGCCCAACGGCATCGACGAGATATTCTATCAATATGCTTCTAAAGAGCAGCTAACGCATGTGCCGTCTCCCGCCAAGCTAATAATGGAAACTTATGACGTACGCATCAGCATCAGTGCGGAAGCTAACACCAAATCCCTCTCTAACGTTGACTCGTCAAAAATAGTAATGCGCCAGCAGTCACGAACCGAACTCATGAAAACTTTTTTGGAAAGAGCGTCCAAAGGCGAGCTGCGCTGGACAGGCACGCTATATCCCACCAGCGCCTATGCCCAGGACGCCGAGATGAGCCTGGCCGAATATGAGGATTTTGTTTATGCCGCCTGTTTGGGCGACGTGAATGACCCCGTCGGCTACTGGAAACGCTTTTCCGCGCGACAGCAGAAGGTGGTGGACTGGCTGAAGGGCAAGAAAAACATCCACGTTACCACCCCGGAGACCGACCTGACCTTTAGCATTGCCGGCCGAACCTTTATTAACTGCGATGGCCACGAGAATATGCCGGACGGCGAGGTCTTTACCGGGCCGGTCGAGGACAGCATGAACGGGCACGTCTGCTTCTCCTATCCGGCTATTGAAAACGGGCATGAAGTTGCCGGCGTGCGGCTCTGGTTTGAAAAAGGCAAAGTGGTGAAGGCCACTGCCGAAAAGAATGAAGACTTTTTATTAAAGACGCTGGACACAGATGAAGGCGCCCGGCGCATTGGCGAGTTTGCCTTCGGTAACAACACGGGCATCACCAAATTCACGAAGCAGATTCTCTACGACGAGAAAATCGGCGGGAGTTTTCATATGGCGCTGGGAGCCGGCTATCCTGAAACCGGCGCGAAAAACGAATCGGCGATTCACTGGGACATGATTTGCGATATGCGTCAGGGCGGCGAGGTTACCGTTGACGGCCAGCTGCTCTATAAGAACGGTCAATTCGTGATTCCGCTGTAAAAAAGGGCGGTAGTAATTATATATTTTCAAAAGAAAGGAGGACAGTTCTCATGTTTGGATTAAGTGGTTTATGGTGGGGTATCATCTCTCTCGCTTTTGGTATCGTCGTCATGATTTTCCCCAAGATACTCAACTATATCGTAGGGATTTATTTCATCCTTATCGGTATCCTGGCCCTTATTTCATATTTCTAGCAGGTAGCGTGCCTCCAGTGGTGCTGGCCGACAGGGAGGATGGGCGGCGTGGAAAGGTCGGAAAAGTAAAAGGGAGGTTAATGTGTTGCGATTACTCTGGATTATTGCTCTTATCTTATTAATTGTGTGGCTGCTGGGTTGGCTAATAACCCCTTTCATGGGCGGTTTTATTCATATCTTAATCGTTATTGCCGTCATCTTCTTCATTATCTGGCTGGTGCAGCAATTAAGAGGTAGACGTTAGCCCGATATCTGAATATATCCAGGCTCAAGTAGACGCAATGGTTTTAAAGGTAAAACTAATTTAAACGGTTCGGTGACCAAATATACTGGCAGATATGTCAGTTGGCTGGTAAAGCTGTAATAGAAGACACAACAGCTTTAACGCCGGTAGGTTAACAGCTGGACCAAGAATCGAAATATCCTAGTGGTGAGTCGGTAATATGTGCCGACTCACCACTCGTGTTTTATGCCGCCCTCGCATTTGCTTCTACATATTCAGGCTCCATGATAAAGGTAACAGTACTTATATATTTTAGTTATTTCGCTTTTTGAGTTTCTTACGCTAACCTGTTATATTTTATTGGCAACGGTATTGTTAAAATTTTTTAAAGGAGACTTTTATAGTATGAGCAACAAACCTGAAAACTGGTCAACCATGACCCCTGAAGAAAAACGCGCCTGGCGGTTGGAGAATTTCCGGAATTCCGGCAAAGCCATCAAGTTCGTCGATGCCGAAGCCGAGAAAAGATACAATACCCGAGTCCAGAGGATGATAAACGTCTATAACATCAAGGAACCGGACCGCGTTCCTTTGAGTATGATGTCCGGTAACCTGGCGTTGGCGATGAACGGGCTGGAGGGACGGGATTTATTTTATAATCCGGCGAAAGCCCTTGAAGCGGCGATGAAATTCAACGACAAATACGCGGATAAACTGGAAGCGTTCTCCCTGCCGATGGGAGGGAACGGCCAGGCGATGGAAATCCTGGATTATAAGCTCTACCGCTGGCCGGGCCACGGTCTCTCCAATAGCTCCGGCGGTTGGCAGTTCGCCGAAGGCGAGTACATGACGGCCGACGAATACGATGACCTTATCCGCGACCCTACGGATTTCTGGCTTCGCAAGTACCTGCCACGGGTCATGGGCTCATTTCAGCCCTTCAAGATGTTCCAGCCCTTTACCAATATTATCGAAAACAATGGCTTGATGGTTCTTAACCCGTTTGGCACTCCCGAAGTAAGGAACATGTTCGATACCTTCGTAAAGGCCGGCGATGCTTTCAACCAGGCGGCCGCTGCCTCCATGAAATACATGAGCGTCGGTGCAACCCGTGGTTTTTCCACCTCTATGTGGGGAGAGTATTGCCTCGCCCCGTTTGATGTCCTCGGCGACACACTGCGCGGCACGACCAACATCATGAAGGACATGTTCCGGCGCCCGGAAAAGCTCCTGGCGGCGCTGGACGTGGTCACGGAAATAATGATAAATAACGTTCTTAACGGCCCTAACGTCGACCGGGCTTTCATCGTCGGCTACCCCCTCCACAAAGGCGCCGATGGCTGGATGTCCCAGTCCGCATTTGAAAAATTCTACTGGCCGTCACTCAAAAAGGTCATGGACGCTTTCATTAAAGAAGGCCTGATACAAAGCCTGTTCGCGGAAGGCAGTTTTAATTCCCGTCTCGACTACGTAAACCAGTTCCCCAAGGGCAGCGTAATCTGGTATTTCGACCAGTCGGATATGGCCCGTGCCAAAAAGGTACTGGGAAAAGACTGCTGTATCCAGGGCAATGTTCCTTCTTCCCTCATCGTAACCGGTGAACCCAAGGCGGTGAAGGAATACTGTAAGAAACTCATCGATACCTGTGCGCCGGGCGGCGGCTATATACTGGCTCCCGGGGCCAACCCGGATAACCCCAAGCTGGAAAATCTCATTGCCATGGTAGAAGCCGTCAACGAGTTCGGCTATTACCGTAAATAGCTAAACTGGTTTTAGAACAAAAAAGGGCTGGCGTATTTATGCCAGCCCTTTCGTTTAGTTTCTTAATGGTGGGCGATACAGGGATCGAACCTGTGACCTCCAGTGTGTGATACTGACGCTCTAACCAGCTGAGCTAATCGCCCGTAACTTTTACTGCCCCTAAATTCTAAGGAATAATTTGCCTAAAATCAAGCGCCTTAGTTTTCCCCTCAACCTTGACGTTGCCTTTCTAAAACATATATTATCTAAACACCCATCCGAGGAATATATATTGAGGAGGACATCAACCATGTTAGACCAGACCAGCCAGTGGTACAAATTACAGTATCCCGAGTGTTTCGTTAACGAAGAGGCGCGCATGATACAAAAGACGATGGCGGATTTTACCGATAACGAAATTATGCCCGTCCGTGATAAAATTGACGACGATTTGACCCACGAAAAAATAATCACCCCCATCCTGAAAAAGCTGCAGGTAGACCTCGGCTGCCAGAAGAACATGATACCCAAAGAATTCGGCGGCAATGAAATGCTATCGATAGTCACCGGCGCTTTAAAACAGGAACAAATCGGGCGGGGCGACTACGGCATCAGTATGCACAGCGCCGTCACCGACTGGTGCTGGACGCCGGCTACTCTGGCGTATCTAACCGCACCCAGCCAAGAGGCCAAGGCCTGGGGCAAAGCCGTACTGGCAAAATTCGCCCCGGCGTTCACCGACAATGAACTCCGCGCCGGCTGCTTTAATATGAGCGAACCGGAATCCGCCGCCGATATCGAAAACCTGACCAACGAAGGCAAAACGATTAGAGTCAGGGCCAAGCTGCAAGGCAATGAATGGGTCATTAACGGCAACAAGTTCTGGGCGTCTAATGCCGGCGTAGCCGACCTCAATTGCGTGATATGCAATATGGACCCGAAACTGGGCAAAGACGCCTTTGCCCTGATATACGTCCCCGAGCCATGGCCCGGCGTCTCCCACGGCAAGCCGGAAGTTAAATGCGGCATGCAGGCTGATAGGAACAACGCCACCTATTTTGATAACGTCAGAGTGCCTAAAGAATGGGGACTCCAGGGGCCGGTGGCATGGCAACTCTTTGAAACGGCTTCGGCGGCTCCCTTCCCGCTTAACACGGGGCATATGGTGGGTATACTTCAGGGCGCTTTTGATGTGCTGCTGGATTATACCGGGCAGCGCGTCGCCGGCGGCAGGAAAATTAATCAGCACCTCGATGCCGCCATGATTATCGGCGAAATAGCATCGTTCATTACCGTGGCGAGGACTTCCTTCCTGGAATTGGCGTATGAGTTCGACCACCCGGAAATATACGGCGATTGGACCACCACCAGCATGGTGGCCAAAGCTCACGCGGTGCATTCTATGATTACCCGGACGGCGTCCGATTTAATCCTCAAGGGAATGGAACTGATGGGCTGCTACGGTTATACCCGCGCCAACCTTTACGAAAAATATTACCGCGACGCGCCGGTAGCCAAGCTGGTCATGGGCGGGAGTCATCTTGGGTACTTCGCCGTCTGTCGCCAGTTCTATGACCTGGATTACTCTTCATTCGGGCCGGGCAAGCTGGCCGACCCGACCAAGAGCTAAAAATAGAGATGAAAATAAACAGGCTGCTGGAAATTACCCTCATCCTGCTGAATAAAAAGTCAGTCACGGCGCAGGAACTGGCGGAACGCTTTGAGGTTTCCACCCGGACGATTTACCGCGACGTCGACGAGCTTTCGGCGGCGGGCGTCCCCGTCCTTACCAATAAGGGGAGCGGCGGCGGCATATCTTTAATGGAAAATTTCGCCATTAATAAAGCCATGTTCACCGAGCACGAACGCGACAGTGTTTTGCTGGCTTTAAAGACGCTGCAAGCCACCCATTATCCGGAAATCGACGCCATCGTGGAGAAAATCGGGGCGGTCTTTAAAAATGCCGCGGCGGCCGACTGGGTGCATATCGAATTTTCGCCGTGGGGCAGCGGCCCCAACGAGGAAAACAAATTCTTAAATATCAAAAAGGCCATCCTGGAAACCAAGGTGGTCGCCTTCGATTATATCAACGCCGACGGGATTTTGAGCCGCCGCCAGGTGGAACCCATGCAGCTGGACTTCAAGGGGCAGGCGTGGTACCTGTGGGGCTATTGTAAAACGCGGCGGGATTTCCGCACTTTCCGTATCTCTAGAATCAGGAACCTAAGCATCACGGATGAAGGCTTTAAGCGCCGCACTCTGGAAAGCGTTAAAGACGAAGAGCCTGCCGTTAAGCCTAAAAACCTGGTGACTTTGAAACTAAGATTTCAGCCGGAGAATCTCTACCGTATTGGCGAC
>CAIWTG010000197.1 GCA_903915565.1 uncultured Chloroflexota bacterium | reverse complement strand
GATGCCGCAACCAAAGCAGCCGTGTAAATGTGTTAGCCCGGGTATCGCCAGCGGCATCATATCGGTAAACCCGCGGTTATCGTGGATGGTCTTTACCAGTTCTCGGACCCTATCGGGGTTGGCGGCCTGGGGTTTTTTATCGCCGGTAACGGCGATAGCTTTAAGGTTTTTTGAACCCATCACCGCCCCCATCCCGCCGGAACCGGAAGCTCCTCCCTCCGCCAGCACGACGGAATACGGCACCTGGTTTTCCCCCGCCGGGCCGATGGTAAGAACGCTAACGCCGCTCCCCAACTCCGCTTTAAGTTTGTCCATCGTGTCAAAGGTGGACATCCCCTTAAGGTGTATCGCGTCCCTGATTTCCGCTTTGCCGTCGTGGATATAGATATAGGAGAGTTTTTCTGCTTTACCCTGTACCGCCAACGCATCATAACCGGCATACTTTAATACTGCACCCCACCTGTCCCCCAGGTTGCAGTACGAAAAAGATTCCGGGTCGGTGAGCGCCGTTTTGCTGCAAATTTTCCAGCGGAAGCCGGCAAACCCGGGGAACCCCGTTACCGGTCCGCTGGCGCAGATTAAGCAGTTTTCGGGGTCGTCGGCTTTAACGTCCGCCGGCGCCATTTCCCAATATAACCGGGCGGCCAATCCGTGCCCGCCGATATATTTATTGGTATAATCGGCGCTGGGTTGCTTGGTTATTTTATTATTGGATAAATCTATTTTTAGTATCTGTCCGGCGTAACTATATTCAGGCATATCAAGATATCTCTCAGTATTTAAACATTAAACCAGCACACTCCCGCCGTTAACGACGATGTACTGCCCTGTTATAAAATCAGAGTCCTCCGACGCTAAAAACACCGCCGTTCCAACCAGGTCGGTCGGCACTTCACGGCGCTTTAAACACTGGGCTTCTACCGTCGCTTCAAACGCCTTGCCCTCCTGGTCTTGCCCCAGGCTCGCCTCGGTCGCCGTAAAACCGGGGGCGATGCTGTTGACATTAATACCGGATGGGCCAAGCGCCCTGGCGAGACACTGCGTTAAAGTGTAAACCGCCGACTTGCTGCAGGCGTAGGCCATCAGCTGATGCGCCGCGGCTACTTTAAAAACGTCCGACGCGATGTTGATTATCTTGCCGCTGCCGGCTTTCACCATGAGCGGGGCGACGGCTTTACAGCAAAGGTAAGTCCCCCGCACATTAATCTCGAACATGCGGTCCCAGTCTTTCACCGTCCATTCGTCCCAGTTGCGCCGTGCCACGCCGTAATAAAGAGCGGCGTTATTGAGTAGTATGTCCACCCGACCGTAAAGGCGTATGACCTCGTCCGCCATCTTTTTGGTGTCCTTTTCCTCGGAAATATCTGTCAACATGGCGTGAGCTTCACCGCCTTTAGCCTTAACTAATTTGACAGTTTCCTCCGCCCGCTCCAGACTGATGTCGGGCAATAATAATTTGGCTCCTTCCGCTGCGAAGCGGAGCGCAAACTCTTTGCCCAGCCCGCGTCCTGCTCCGGTGATAATTACAACCTTATCTTTAAGTACGGGTGACATATATGCCTCCTTTAGTTCTCGACGCTATGTTAATACCCGCCAGTCATTAATGTCAATTATTTGAGCATTGTTGTACCAGTTGATGTAGTGCAATTAACGAAAATATACGCTCAAACTGCCCTAAAAACAGGAATGTTTGACAAGCACGAAAAACGCATGGTAACTTGTACTAAGAACAAGCAATTAGGGCGGCTTTTTCAAGGAGGAAAAATATGGCACATGGCTTTATGGGTAAAATTCTCTGGGTAGACCTATCTAAAAAGAAAATTACGGAAGAACCCCTCGACGAGAAAATGGGACGAGATTTTCTGGGGGGTTACGGACTGGGCGCCCGCATTTTATTTAGTCGACAAAAAGCCGGCGTCGACCCGCTAGGTCCGGACGCTATTCTCGGTCTCGTAACCGGTGTCCTCACCGGCACGGATGCGATGGGCGGCTCGCGTTACGTGATGGTAGGTAAATCTCCGTTGACTGGCGGCTGGGGTGATGCCAACTCCGGTGGCAATGTCGGACCCTATCTCAAGTTCGCTGGCTATGACGCGGTTTTCTTTACCGGCATTTCCGATAAGCCGGTTTACCTTTTAATAGATAACGGCAAAGCCGAACTCAAAGACGCAGCTAAACTCTGGGGCAAAGATACTTTCGACACCCAGGATATTTTAAGAGCCGAACACGGCAATGAACTGGAAGTCGCCTGCATCGGTCCTGCCGGCGAAAAGTTAAGTCTCATCGCCGCAGTCATGAATAACAAAGGCCGGGCGGCGGGACGTTCCGGTCTGGGCGCCGTCATGGGCTCCAAAAAGCTTAAGGCGATTGCCGTTAAGGGCAACATCAAAATCCCCATCGCTGATGAAGCTGCCTCCAAAGAAATGCGCACCCGCCATGTGAAAAATAAGAACCCGCGCTCGGAATTCATTGGTGGCTTCGGCACCGCGGCGCTGATGGAAATGAGCGTCAAGGGTGATGACTCGCCCTGTAAGAACTGGAAAGGTGTAGCGACTATCGACATGCCGGAATATCCGCAAATTCTCGCCGGACCGGTCAAAGAACAACAGCAAAGGAAATACGGCTGCTGGCATTGCCCCATCGGCTGCGGCGGCATTATGAAAGCCAGCACCGAGGGCGATTTCAAATATGACGAACATGCCCATAAGCCGGAGTATGAAACCCTGGCGATGTATGGCACTAACATCCTCGTCTCCGACCTTAAATCCATCATTAAAGCCAACGACGTCTGTAACCGTCTCGGGCTAGACACGATTTCCGCCGGCGCCTGCGTCGCGTTTGTAATGGAGTGCTTTGAGAAAGGCATCCTGACGAAGAAAGACGTTGGGTTCGACGTCAATTTCGGCGATGCCAAGGCAGCCGTTAAGCTGACCGAGATGATTGGCAACCGTGAAGGCTTCGGCGATATCCTCGCTGAAGGCGTCAAGAAAGCCGCCGAAAAAATCGGCAAGGGTTCTGAAGCCTACGCTATCCACGTTGGCGGCCAGGAATACCCCGCGCATGACAGCCGCGGCGGCCTGATGTTTGGCATCGGCTATGGAGCCAACCCCACCCCCGGTCGCCATACTATGGGCGGCGAAGGTCCGCTCCCCGAAGGCTCGCTGCCGGATTTCGACCGCGGCACTTTAAAGGGGCGCGGCGTGCCGCACAAGATAGGGATAAGCATCACCAGCGCGTATAACGCCGCCGGCATCTGCATGATAGTCATCGGTGATGCCTATATGCATATTAAAGACCTTATCGAGGCTTTCCGCGTCATCACCGGCTGGGACTTTACTCTGGACGAGATGATTAAGACCGGCACACG
>CAIWTG010000196.1 GCA_903915565.1 uncultured Chloroflexota bacterium | reverse complement strand
TCGCCAATTTACCGTACTATATAACGTCGCCGGTGCTGCGGCATTTCCTGGAAGCGCCTGTCAAGCCGTCAACGATGGTGGTCATGGTGCAGAAAGAAGTCGCCGAGACGATAGCGGCCGAGGCCGGCGACCGCTCAGTTTTAAGCATCGCCGTGCAGTTCTACGGCAAGCCCACAATTATTACTAATGTTCCCGCCACCTCCTTTTTCCCCCCGCCGGAAGTGGACTCCGCCGTCATTAAGATAGATGTGTATAAAAAGCCACCGGTGGCGGTGGACGACGTGGAGGGGTTCTTTAAGCTGGTACGCGCGGGATTTACTGCCGCCCGCAAACAAGTAGCCAATTCGCTGGCGCAGGGGCTGCGTATTACTAAAGAGGAAGCGCAGGCTTTTCTGTATAAAGCGAAGATAGACCCGCAGCGACGGGCGGAGACCTTTACGCTGGAGGAGTGGGCGGCGTTGTATAAGGTATTTAGAAAGAAATGATAACGATTAAAGCTCCAGCTAAGATAAACCTGACTTTAGAGGTGTTGGGGAAGCGCGCCGATGGCTTCCACGAGATTAAAAGCGTCCTCCAGACGATAGACCTGTATGACACGCTCCATATTGAGAAAGGGCAGGGTTTTACGTTCAAATGCGCCCAATCGGGCTGGTTAGCGGAAAAGAGCCTCGTGAGCAGGGTTTTGAGCCTTTTACCGGCGGATTTTGGGGGTGGGGCGGAGGTAAAAATAGAGAAAAACATACCCATGATGTCCGGCCTCGGGGGTGACAGTTCCGATACCGCGGCATTGCTCAAAGGGCTTAACAAATTATACGAATTAAACATATCCGACGATAATTTACATAAAATGGCGGCAAAGCTGGGGTCGGACATGACTTTCTTCTTAAAAGGCGGCACAGCTTTAGCCGAGGGAAGGGGAGAAAAACTAACACCTCTCCCCCCGCCTAAAAAATTCTGGGTAGTGCTATTATTTCCCGATATTTCCGTCGAGCCGGGCAAAACGACCAAAATGTACGCCGCTCTAAAACCGTCCAGCTATTCCGACGGCTCCAGAACCAAACAGTTAATAACGGCAATAAAAAACGGCAAACCCATCGAGCCGGGGCTACTGTACAATGCCTTTGAGGATATTGTATTGGATGTATTTCCTGACCTAGGCTATTACATCAGGGGGTGCATCAGGCAGGGCATTCCCGTTCACCTGGCAGGGGCGGGACCAACGCTTTTCGCCATTTTCCCGGGCGAAATCGGAGCTAAAGATTTCTATAACATCTGCCGCGAACACAATGCCAAAGCGTACGTAGCGCAAACAGTATGAAAATAAGGAGAATTGCATAATGGCTATCGTAGAGATAAATAAGGAAAAGTGCACTAAATGCAATGCCTGTGTGGCAGCGTGCGCCAGTAGTATCATCATATCTCAACCCGACGGTTATCCGCGCCTGTTCCCCAAGGCGGATGAGTTTTGTATGCGGTGCGGACATTGCGTCGGGGTCTGTCCTACCGGCGCAATAACCCATCAAGAAATGCCGCCGGAGCAGTGCCCGACTATTGATAAAAAGCTGGAACCGTCCTTTGAACAAGTCGCCCAGCTGATAAAGAGTCGGCGGTCTATACGCGAATTTCAAGATAAGCCGGTGCCGCGCGATGTAATTGAAAGCGTTATAGACGTTGCCCGATATTCTCCTACCGGCCATAACGGACAGGAAGTGCAGTGGCTGGTCATTGACGATAAGGAGAAAATTAAGGAATTAACAGCCATCGGCGTGGAGTGGTTCCGCTCGATGGCAAAAGGCAACGACCAATGGGCTTTGGAGATGCAGGGAATATTAAGAATGCATGAAATCGGCTTGAATATTTTCCTCCGTAACGCGGCGGCCATAGTGATTACCTATGCGGAAAAGAATAATCCCATCGCCGCCACGGACTGCGCGATAGCTTTAAGCTACTTCGACCTCGCGGCTAAAGCCGCCGGGCTGGGGTGCTTCTGGAACGGGTATTTTTATTTTTCCGCCCAGACCTTTGCCCCGATGGTTAAAGCCGTCGCCTTGCCGGAGGGCTTTACGCCTTATGCCGCCACGTGTGTAGGGTATCCAAAATTCAAGTACCAGCGCATCCCGCCGCGCAAGCCGGGTCGCATTACATACCGTCCTTAATGCAAAATCGTTACAAATTGGGGGTGAATATGGAATATCTAAGTGAAAAGAATGTCCTAGAGGCTTTTGGCTGGGAGTGTAAAGCCAACCGCCGGTATACATTTTTCGCCGAGAAGGCAGAAGCGGAAGGTTATCCGCAAATCGCTAAGCTCTTCCGTGCGGTGGCGGAGGCGGAGCTGGTGCATGCCCGCAACCACCTGAACGTCATTGACGCCATTGGGTCGACTAAGGATAACGTGCTGGGGGCGAGCATCGGAGAACGCCAGGATTTCACCGAGATGTACCCGATTTTTATCCAGTCCGCCCAGAAAGAAAGCAATGATAGGGCGGAGCAGTCCTTTACCTGGGCTAACAAGGTGGAGAAAATCCATTACGGCTATTTTGAGGACGCCTTTAAAGAGTTGAAGGAAGGCAAGAAACCGGCGGACGCGACTTATTACGTTTGCCAACAATGCGGGAACACCGTCAAGGGTAAGGCGCCGGACAAGTGCCCGATATGCGGGGCGGCGGGCAAGACGTTTAAAAAGATAGAGTAGGTTTACAATGTCATTGCGAGGAGTGGAATTTTCTCACCCACGCCAACTCGTCTTTTTTAGTGGTTATTTTACCGTCGAGGCGGGCGTTGCGCAATTTTGATAAAATTTCTTTAATACGGGGCCCCTGTTTAATGCCCAGTTTCTTCAAGTCGTCGCCGCTAAGGGCGGGGTTAACGTGTCGCAGGACATTCAGGTAAAGCTCGATGTGCTCGGCGGCTACGGAATCCGAGGCGATAACATTGGCGGCGTAGGCTATCAAGTGATAGCCATGTAAAAGCTCGTAGACCTCGCTCGGCGCCAGGCCCGGCATTTTTAGCTCGATGGTTTTTTCTTTAACAGCTAAAGTGTCCTCTAAAACCTGCGCCGTGGCTTTGGTCAGGTGTAAGAACTTGATTAACTGCTTTAAATCAGTTGGAGTAAGGCGATAGCACAACAGCGCCAGATAAAAATCCGGATGCGGCAGGTCGGGCAGGCAGCGCAGACGCGCGGCTTCAAACGCTTCCGCCAGCCAGTCGTCGCCCTTTAAAGCGGAGTGGAGTTTCACTAAGACGTCGAGTTCATAAGCGCGGCGCAGCGCTTTTTCCGGTAATTCTTCTTTTAAAACTAACTCCAACTCGTGCCGCAGGCGGTCACCGCTGATGGTTTTTAGATTAACGATATCGCACTTGAGAAGCAAACGCGTGGCGGATTCAATTTTAAAGTCCAGCCGCTGCTCGTAGCGTAAAGCGCGCCAGATGCGCGTGGCGTCGTCAACAAAGCTTTTTTCGTGGAGAACACGAACCTGTTTTTTCTTTAAGTCGTCGCGACCACCAAAGGGGTCGATAAGCTCGCCGAAGTGGCTGGATTGAGCTCGACGGCCATGGCGTTAATCGTGAAATCGCGCCGGGCGAGGTCATCCTCAATCGTGCCGGGCTTAACCGTTGGCAAAGCGCCGGGGCGGGCATAAGTTTCGGCCCGGGAGGTAGCGAAATCGGCGCTGTGGCTGCCCCACTTGAGTTTAGCGGTGCCGAAGCGGGGATGGACGATAAGCTGGGCGAGTCCTTCACTATTGAGAGCCTGCGCCAGTTTGATAGCGTCCCCCTCAACGACCAAATCAATGTCCAGGTTAACGCGCTCCAAAAGCAGGTCGCGCACCACCCCGCCCACCAGATAAAGACGCTGCTGCAACCGGCTGGCGGCGTCTCCGGCTTTCTGAATAAAGTGGACAACGTCGCTGGGGAGCTGGTCGTTAATTATTTTAGAAAGGTTGGCTGTTGCCGCGGCACACATCTTACCAAGTAGTATAGCACAGCCGGTCCATATTTGAAGCTATATAGTTCCTCAAAAAAGGAGGGGCTTTCGCCCCTCCTAAAAACGTCCCTTGATTATTTTTATTATTTACGTTTTTTTATGGGAACATAGATATCCATCTGGTTTGTGTCGTTATTTTCCCATGCATGGTCTCTTTCATCGTAGTACTCGAAGTCGTACCGCGTTTCATCGAACCTGTATTTGGACGCCGGCAGCCAATTATCGAAGATGCTTTTCCATGTTTCTCTTACGGTCTGGCTATATTTCGCGCTGGCTACACGGGGCGTGGTGAATTTGGCATATAATCCGCCGGCTATTTTCATCTGGTACATATCCTTTTCAATCTTGGCAAGGTCATCAGGATTATCCACGCCGACGCCGAGCAGATAGGTAAACTCACTGGCTGACGGGTCGATATCGAAGCATATTGTAATCTCGCAGTGCCGGGATTTGTTGAAAAGGTTATGCAGGCGAGTGAGGCCATCCGCATAATCCAGGTTGATAGTATCCCAGTATAACGGGATATCGTGGGTAAATCTAACGTCGGGCATTTTGTGTCGGCTGGTAAAGCCGACGACAGTAATTGGTTTCATTTCGACGATTTCCGGGTACATTATTTTTCCTCCTGATACAATACTTAATAGTTCATTCAGTTCCATTCTCGTCGGCCGACTGCAAATGGCGTGAATACGGTAGATTGACGGGGGATACCCGAAACACTTTTTGAAAGCCTTGGTAAAACCGGCGTGCGTTTCAAAGCCGTATTTAACGGCAACGTCAATGATTTTTTCGCCGCAACTGACATCATATAACGCATACTGGAGTTTACGCCGGGTGATATAAGCCGCCAGCGTTATTCGCGTTGCCCTCGAAAATAACCGGCTAAAGTGAAATGTTGAATAGCCGCTGGCTTTAGCCAGTTCTTGAGGGGATATTACCCCGGTTATGCGGTTATCAATAATATCCAGGGCATTTTGTATTAGTATATTGTCTTTCAAAATTTCACCTTGTCGTTGATTGTCAGCTAGATTATACCAAGTGATAAACCCAGTATGCTTATCCTACGATGCTATTATTGTCATTATAGTCTGAACTGTTTATAATGACGGTATGAAGGTTGTTGCAGTAGTCGGCATGGCGGGGTCGGGGAAGAGTGAGGTGGCGCGTTTTTTTAACGCCAAGGGATATGCGACGGTGCGCTTTGGTGAAATAACCGACAACGCCGTCCGCCAGCAGGGGTTGCCGCTAACCGAAGAAAACGAACGGCCGGTACGCGAGCGCATCCGGCAGGAAAACGGCATGGCGGCATACGCTAAATTGAGCGTCCCCAAAATTGATGACGCCCTTAAAGCCCGCAATGTAGTGGTGGACGGGCTTTACTCGTGGGAGGAGTACATCTATCTTAAAGATTATTATAAAGACAGGTTTATGATAGTGGCGGTTTGGGCATCGCCGGAGGACAGGTACCGGCGGTTGGGCAACCGCAAGACACGCCCACTAACGCTTCAGCAAGCCGTCAGCCGCGACCGCGCGGAGATAGAAAATCTCAACAAGGGCGGGCCGATTTGCATGGCGGACTTCACAATGTTAAATAACGGCTCAATCGGCGATTTGAAAAAGCAGGTAGAAAGAATCGTAGCGAGGTTAAGATGACGACACCTCAACGTCCAGAGCTAGATGAGTATTTTTTAAAAATTGCGTCGGTGGTGGCGGAGCGGTCAACCTGCCGCCGACATCACATGGGCGCCATCGCCGTACGGGATAAACATATCCTCACCACCGGCTATAACGGGGCGCCGGCGGGGGCTAAAGATTGCCTGGAGCTGGGCTGCATCCGCGACGAACTGAAAATACCCTCCGGGACGAGGCAAGAAATCTGCCGCGCCATTCACGCCGAACAAAACGTTATTGTTCAGGCGGGGCTGCACGGCGTCAGCCTGGAGGGGAGTACCGTTTATTGCACGCATACGCCCTGCGTGCTCTGCGCCAAGATGCTGGTCAACGCCAAAATCGCGCGTTTTATAAGCTTTGGCAAATACGACGACGATACGTTTATCGGGTTGTTTAAAGAAGCCGGCATCAAGGTTGAGATGAAGGAAAGACCGTCGGTGATGATTACGATGGTGGACTAGCGTTTTCTTTTTATTACTTCTTTCACGGCGGTTGCAATGTCTTGAGCGGTTAATCCATATTTTGCTAAAAGTTCCGCAGGCTTGCCGGACATACCGAATTTATCTTTGACAGCCACGAATTCCATTGGTACGGGGTGGTGTTTAGCGATAGTTCTGGCAACGATGCTGCCCAGTCCGCCGTGTTCCTGGTGTTCTTCGGCGGTAACGATGGCGCCGGTTTCCGCGGCGGCTTGAACGATGGCAGTTTCATCGATTGGCTTCAGAGTGGACATATTCAGCACGCGGCAGTTGATATTTTCCTTAGCTAAAGCGTCGGCGGCTTCTAAAGCGGGCGCCATCATGGTGCCGATAGCCATAATCGTGGCGTCTTTACCCTGGCGCATTAAAGCGGCTTTACCGATTTCAAATTTATACCCGTTGTCCATGACCTGCGGCACTTTGCCGCGAATCAGCCTGACGTAACAGGGGGTGGGGTGGGCGGCTACCGCGCGGATGACCTGCGCTGTTTCGGTGCCGTCCGCCGGCACGATAACCGTAAAGCCGGGCAGGGAACAAATCAAAGCCAAATCCTCAAGAGCCTGATGGGAAGCGCCATCCTCACCGACGGAGAGGCCGGAATGGGTGGAGACTATTTTTACATTGAACTTGCTCAAGGCAATGGAAACGCGTATCTGGTCGAAGCAGCGGCTGGTGGCAAAAACGGCGAAGGTGCTGGCGAAAGGAATCTTACCGTTGGCGGCCAGCCCGGCGGCGATGCCCATCATGTTGGCTTCGGCGATGCCGATTTCAAAAAAGCGTTCCGGGAAAGCCTGTTTAAAGTAGACCGTCATCGTTGACGACGCAAGGTCGGCGTCCAGCACGACGATGTCCGGGTTTTCTTTACCCAAGTCCACCAGCGTTTTCCCAAAGACTTCTCGCGGGGCGACTTCTTCCGGCATGTTAAGCCAGCTCCTTTAAGGCTTTTTCCAGCTGTTCGGCATTGGGGGCTTTGCCATGGAATTCCACGTTGTTCTCCATAAAACTAACGCCCTTGCCTTTAACGGTGCGGGCGATAATGACGGTGGGCTGCCCCTTTACCGTTTGGGCTTTTTTTAAAGCGTCCAGAACCTGCGTTAGGTCATGCCCATCTATCTCGATAACGTTCCAGCCGAAGGATTCGAACTTTTTAGTCAGCGGGTCGGAGTTCATGATATCTTTAGTGAAGCCGCTAAGCTGGATGCCGTTTTTATCTACAATTGCTGTCAGATTGTCCAGCTTAAACATACCGGCGGACATCGCGGCTTCCCAGGTTTGACCTTCCTCGCACTCGCCATCGCTCAAGAGGGCGTAAACGCGCCATGAAGCTTTATCGAGTCGGCCGGCTAACGCGGTGCCAACGGAGAAGGAAAGCCCCTGCCCCAGACTGCCCGACGACATTTCAATACCGGGCGTGCAGCAGTGGTCGGCGTGTCCCTGCAAAAAGCTATCGATTTTCCGCAGCGTGTCCAGTTCTTTAAGGGGGAAATAGCCCTGTTCCGCCAGAGCGGCGTAAAGGACGGGGACGGCGTGCCCCTTGCTTAAAATGAATCTATCTCTATCCTTCCAGACAGGGTCGGCGGGTTTATGGCGGAGCACTTTCCAGTAAAGCGCGACGACGATTTCCACGGCGGAAAGCGACCCGCCGGGATGCCCGCTGCCGGCTTTGGCAATCATGGTGACGATATCGCGGCGGATTTTTTTACAGACGGCGGCGAGGTCTTCATTAGACGAAAAAACCCCGGCATTTGCGTTTAGTGCCGAGGTTTTATTGGCTTGATTATTTGAGTCGTTCACTATGGCATTATTATACAATTATTGCGCAATTAAGTCTATCACTAATTTTTCATTCGTTCGCGGACTTTTTTGATAATCTGCTGTTTTTCAATAAAATCGGTGGTATACAAACCGCTGGTAAATTCCTCGTCCGCCAGCGCCACCTGATGGAAAGGAATATTGGTGGTGATGCCCTCAATCTTCATTTCGTTGATAGCCCGGTTCATGCGCACGATGGCTTCTTCCCTCGTCTTACCCCAGGTCATTATCTTGCACAGCAGCGGGTCGTAATAAAAGGGCACGGTATAGCCTTCATAAATGCCCTCATCAATTCTTAAAGCGGGACCGTGCGGCAGGCGCAGACCGGTAATCTGGCCGGGGGAGGGGAGGAAGTTGAGCGCAGCGTTTTCGGCGGTGATGCGGCATTCGATAGACCAGCCGTGACGGTTAATCTCGTCCTGGGAGTAGGAGAGCTTTTCACCGGCGGCAATTTTAATCTGTTCTCTAACGATATCAACGTCCGTGACCATTTCCGTGACACAGTGTTCTACCTGCAGGCGGGTGTTTACCTCGTTAAAATAAAAATCCTGGGTTTCCGGGATATAGAAAAACTCGACGGTCATGGCATTGACGTAATTCATCGCCAGCGCGATGTCCAGGGCGGCGGCACCCATTTTCATTCTTAAACGCGGCGACAATATGGAACACGGCGCCTCCTCAATCAGCTTCTGGAAACGGCGCTGGATAGAGCAGTCGCGCTCGCCAAGGTGAATGACGTTGTGATATTTATCAGCCAACACCTGGAACTCGATATGTTTCATATGCGGCAGGTATTTCTCGACATAGAACGAAGAAATGCCGAAAAGCTTTTGTCCTCTTGCTCCAACGGAGTGGATGGCTTTGCCCAACTCCTCCTGGTCGCGGGCGATGGTCATGCCGATGCCCCCACCCCCGCCCGAAGGCTTAACGATAATCGGGTAGCCAATCCTTTCGGCGACTTCTAAAATACGGGTTAAGTTTCTTTTGGTTTCTCCGGTGAGCACCTGGTCGTGACCGGGAACGACGGGGATTTTGAGCATTTCCATCAGGTTGCGGGCGGCGTATTTGGGCTTAACGGTATACATTGCTTTGCTGGGGGGGCCGATAAAGGTTAGGCCCTGGTTTTCGCAGGTTTCGACAAAACTGGGGTTTTCTGCCAGAAAGCCATAACCCGGATGGATAGCATCACTTTGGCTCTGGCGGGCAATAGACAAAATTTTTTCCGCATTTAGATAAGAACTAATCGACTCCGCCGGGCCAATCGGATAGGCTTCGTCGGCAAGTTTAACGTGGAGAGAATCGGTATCTGCGTCCGAATATATGGCGACGGTGCTGATGCCCATCTCGCGGCAGGTTCTTATGATTCTCACGGCAATTTCGCCGCGGTTGGCAAT
>CAIWTG010000195.1 GCA_903915565.1 uncultured Chloroflexota bacterium | reverse complement strand
TGACCTTAAGCGATTCTTTTGCGTATGCAACCAGCTTAAACCCTTCCCGTATCTTCCGTAAAGGTAATCTGTGAGTTATCAGTTGTTTCATATCCAATTTGCCGCTTGAGATAAGCTCCAAAGCCTGGGCGAGGTCGTCGCCGGCCGCTCCATAAGAAGAAGTGATGGTTATCTCGTTCCTCCACATATCCACCGTGGGAATTTCTATATTTTTATCCGGAATAGCAAAAAGCAGTATTGTCCCCTTCCGATCAATAGACCGAAAGGCCTGATTTATCGCCGACAGCGCCGCAGTGCAGACGATAATTTTATCGGCCTTTACATCGCCCGCTTTTTCAGCATGCAGAACTTCATCGGCGCCGCATTCTTTCGCCTTCCTGAGCCTATATGCGTCTATATCCGTCGCAATCACTTTTGCGCCTTTTAATCCGGCGACCAGTATATTTAATAACCCGGATACGCCGCTGCCAATCACCATGATAACCTGTCCTTTTTTTACATCGATAACCCTCTGGCCCCTGAGCGCGCATGCCAATGGTTCGATCATGGTTGCTTCGGCAAAAGAAAGATGCTGCGGCAGGAGATAGACGCCTCGGTCAACATTTATCTTTGGCACCCTTACAAATTCGCTATAACCGCCCGGATCGTAATTGCCCGCATGCAGTGTTTCACAGGCGGTATGATTCCCCGCCAGGCAATATTTACATTCATTGCAGGCGACATGATGACTTACAAAAACCCTTTGTCCTATAGTGTATTTTTCCGATTCTGATTCGACGATGATGCCGGCGATCTCGTGGCCCAGAACGCGCGGCGCTTTTTTGACGCGGTACCACTCCATGACATCGGTACCGCAGATTCCGCTGGCAACTACCTTAACGAGTATCTCGCCGTCTATTATTTTTGGCATGGGCATATCTTCCAGGCGAATATCGGTATTGCTGTAATATTTAGCGGCGAGCATTCCTCTTTTCCTCATCAAAGAGTTCTTTTGCCTTCTTTACCGACACGTTTTCGTGTATGATCGCCCGTAAAGCCTTTGCTATCGCGACCGGATGAGGGCTTTGCCAGACATTGCGGCCTAAATTAATTCCAACAGCCCCGCTTTGCATCCCCGAATGCACAAATTCCAACACCTCAAGTTCAGTATCGCATTTCGGCCCGCCGGCAATGATCACCGGCACCGGGCAACCATTAATAACTTTATCGAAATCTTTTTCGCACCAATATGTTTTGACTACCTTTGCCCCAAGCTCGGCGGCTATGCGGCAACTAAGCGCTAGATAGCGGGATGTGCGCTTTTCTATTTCTTTGCCCACCGCGGTAACTGCCATCACCGGGATGCCGTAAGGCTCGCATTCGTTGACGAGAGTAGAAAGGTTGCCCAGGGTCTCTTTTTCGTAGTCGCTGCCGACAAAAACAGATACACCGACCGCCTGAACATTAAGACGGATTATCTCATCGATAGAGGTTGTCAGTTCTTCATTGGCGAGGTCTTTTCCCACCATGCTGGTGCATCCGGAAACCCTTAAGATAACAGGTTTGGAATTACGCGGGTCAATGGCGGAACGCAATACCCCCCTCGTACAGAAAATAGCGTCCACATATTTCATTAACGGAGCCACCGCATCTGCCGGTTTCTCAAGGCCCGTCGTTGGGCCCTGAAAATACCCGTGATCTATGGGCATAAAAAAACATTTACCCTTAGGCATAAGTTGACTTAAACGATTCTCCATTCCCCAGTCCATTTAAACACCTCCGTTTTTTTATCCTGTAAATAACTTTATTTGCTACTCTAACATATCGCCCTCGACTTTGTCAACCCCTCGGCACCGGATCAATTTTTCCTTTAGGTTTTTTTGCCAATTTATTGTATACTATACATATGCTGAAGCTATTCAGGAAGAAGATAGTAATGAAACTCGTGCTGTGGGGCCTCATCATAATCGTAGTGCCCGCTTTTGTAATGTGGGGCGGCGCAAGTATGTCGCGCCCCAAAGATAAGGGCCCGGGCTACGTGGGTTTTGTGTATAACAGAAAGATTTCATTCGACGAACTCTCTAATGCCCTTTCGGGAGTGAGAAGCCAGATAATACTGAATTACTTTAACCAGCCCAAGGTGCTCGACGCACTTCTGTCTAATAAACCTATGCTCGCGAAACTGGCGTGGGACAGGATACTTATGATGGAGGAGG
>CAIWTG010000194.1 GCA_903915565.1 uncultured Chloroflexota bacterium | reverse complement strand
TCGGACCGGTTGACGGGCATAATATTCAAGAGCTGGAACGCGTGCTTAAACAAGTCAAAACCGAAAGCAAAAAGCCGACCCTTATCCATGTCGTTACCACTAAAGGGAAAGGCCATTCTGGGGCGGAAAATAACGCCGTCTATTTTCATGGAGTATCGGCCAAAGAAACTACCGAAAATACGGTGCCAACTTACAGTGAAATCTTTGCTCAAACAATGTTCCGTCTGGCGCGGAAACAACCCAAACTGGTAGTGATAACCCCCGCGATGCCGGAAGGGAATTGTTTAACTGAATTAATGGCCGAATTCCCCAACCGCGTCTTTGACGTGGGTATCTGCGAGCAGCACGCCGTAACTTTCGCGGCCGGGCTGGCAACACAGGGCTATTTGCCGGTGGTGGCGATTTATTCCACCTTCCTGCAGCGCGCCTTCGACCAGATAATCCACGATGTCTGCTTGCAGAATTTACCGGTCGTCTTTGCTATCGACCGTGGCGGGATTGTGGGTGACGACGGCAAGACTCACCAGGGGACATTTGATATCTCTTACCTCACCCTGATTCCCCAGATAGTCGTCGCCGCGCCCAAGGATGAAAACGAGTTGCAGCATCTCCTTTATACCGCTATCAAAGCCAAGCGCCCGATGGCAGTGCGCTATCCCCGCAGTCGCGGTTTGGGTGTACCGATGGATAACACTTTGCGCGAAATCCCTATTGGCCAGGGCGAAGTGATTAGAAACGGTGATGATGTAGCTATTATCGCTTTAGGCTATGGTGTAGCCCCTTCATTGGAGGCAGCCAATCGACTTGCTTTGCAGGGCATTGAGGCCACGGTCGTTAATGCCCGCTTCGCCAAACCGCTGGATAAAGAACTCATTATAAAACTTGCCAGCCGCATAAAAAAAATCGTTACCGTAGAAGAAAATGTACTGTCCGGTGGCTTTGGCAGCAGTGTTGCCCGGCTTTTACAGGAGTCCGGGAGGAATGATGTCGTTATAAAGTCCATCGGCCTCCCCGATGAATTCATTGAGCACGGCACCCAGGCTATTCTACGCGCCAAGTACGGACTGGACGCCGATGGCATTACCCGGCAAGTCAAGAAAATGTTAGCCGGTTCGTCGGCACGCTTGCTTCTAAAAAAGAAAAAATAAAACTATATGCGATATCGTGGGGCAGGGAGGAAAAATTTCGCTTGATACGAAAATTCATAATCGGTATAATAACACAGAAGATTAACGCCGCCTGTGTTAGCAGTGGTGGTGAGTATCAGGTAGCCGGTTGGCGCCTGATATTTTTTTAGGCACTTGATTTTTTAGGAGCTTCACACCATGAACAAGATGACCGTTAGAGATATTGATGTTGTCGGTAAACGGGTATTAGTCAGGGTTGATTTTAATGTCCCGATTGACGCCAAAACAGGCAAGATAACCGACGACAGCCGTATCCGCGCCGCCTTACCGACCATCAATTACCTTATCGAGCGTCATGCCCGGATTATTTTGCTTTCCCATTTCGGTCGCCCCAAGGGTAAGGTCGTTGAGGACATGCGGCTGGCTCCGGCTGCCAAACGCCTTAGTGAGATTCTGCATGAGCCCGTTGCCACCGTCGGTGACTGTATCGGTCCCAAGGCAGAAAAAGCCGTGGCGGCGCTTAAGGACGGCGACGTGTTGCTGTTGGAAAACCTGCGCTTCCACCCGGAGGAAGAAAGCGGCGACGAAAACTTCGCCAAGGCTCTGGCCAGCCTCGGCGACGTCTATGTTAACGATGCTTTCGGCACCGCCCACCGTGCCCACGCCTCAATATCCGGCATTGCTCATTACCTGCCGGCTGTTGCTGGCTTCCTGTTGGAAAAAGAAATCAACACCCTCGGCGCATTACTGGAAAATCCCGACCACCCCTTTACCGCCCTTTTCGGTGGCGCCAAGGTCAGCGATAAAGTCGCCATGCTTAAAAACATCATGGGCAAAGTTGATACGCTCCTTATCGGCGGCGGTATGGCGGCGACGTTTCTTAAAGCCAAGTCCTATAGCGTTGGCGCTTCGGCGGTAGAGGCTGATATTATCAATATCGCCGGCGACTTGATTAAGGACACGGCTAAAAACAATGTGAATATTTTGTTGCCGGTGGACGTGCTAGTTGCGGACAAAATTGATGGCAGCGTTAAAGGACAGATTGTTACGGTAGATAAAATTCCGTCCTGTCAAATCATCGTTGATATTGGTCCCAAGACCGTTGACGCCTTTGAAAAAGAACTGAAAAAGAGTAAAACGGTATTCTGGAACGGCACGATAGGCATCGCCGAAGTGCCCCAGTTTGCCAAGGCGACGCGGACACTAGCCAAACTGCTATCCAAGCTCAAAGCCAGGACAATCGTTGGTGGCGGCTCAACCGCAGAAACGATTGCCGAACTAGGTCTGGCGGACAAAATAACCTTCGTTTCTACCGGCGGCGGCGCCTCGCTGGAATTCCTTGGCGGCGAGCAATTGCCCGGCGTACTTGCATTACGTGATAGAATATAGGCAACAAAGAAAATGGACTTAAACCTTATTAAAGAAATAGCCGTAACCTCGCCGGAAAAGATAGTGATGCTGGTGCTAGACGGTTTGGGCGGTTTGCCCGACCCCAGGACCGGTAAAACAGAACTGGAAACTGCCCGCATTCCCCACCTCGACGCTATTGCCGCCCAGGGCATTTGCGGCCTCGCCGACCCTATTGCCCCCGGTATTACCCCCGGCAGCGGGCCGGGTCACCTGGCGCTTTTCGGCTACGACCCAATTGCTAATTTGATAGGGCGGGGCGCTTTAGAGGCGGTTGGCATTGACGTTGCCCTTGGGCCCGACGATGTTGCCGCCCGCGGTAACTTCTGTACAATTGATGCCAAAGGAATTATCACCGAACGGCGAGCGGGACGCATCTCTACAGAAAAGTGCGCCGAGCTTTGTAAGTTGCTAAACGGCATTAAAGTCAATGGCGTTGCAATAAAGATTTATCCGGTCAGAGAGCACCGCTTTGTGGCGGTATTTCACGGAAAAAAGTTGTATACCGAGCTTACCGAGTCCGACCCCTCGCAGACGGGCGTGGCTCCGCTGGTAATAAAGGCAGAAAATACCGCCGCTAAAAAGACCGCCGATATCGTTAATGACTTCATCGCCAAAGCTAAAGCCGCTTTAGCCAAACACCACCCCGCCAATATGATTTTACTGCGCGGTTTTGCTAAAAAGCCGCAATTGCCAACCATGCAGGAAATTTATAAACTCAACCCCCTGGCGATTGCCATTTATCCCATGTACCGCGGTCTGGCGCGGCTGGTTGGGATGCAGGTGGCAGCTACAGGGACGGCATTAGAGGACGAATTTAAAACACTAAAAGAAAACTACGCCCAATACGACTTTTTCTTCCTGCACGTTAAGTGGACCGATACCGCCGGCGAGGACGGCGATTTTGCCCGCAAGGTCAAAGTGCTGGAACAGATTGACGCCGCCTTGCCCGCTTTAACTGGACTCAAGCCGGATGTGCTGGTCGTTACCGGCGACCATTCGACACCGGCGGTTTATGGCGGGCATACCTGGCACCCCGTGCCGGTGGTGATATCCGGTAAATACTGCCGCACGGACAGAGTTAAAGAGTTTTCCGAGGCCGCTTTTATTATGGGTGGTTTGGGGAGGATTAAAGCCACAGATATCATGCCACTGGCACTGGCTAACGCCCGTAAATTGACGAAGTTTGGAGCATAGGAGAAATTTGATATGTCGCGTATGCCTTTAATTGCTGGCAACTGGAAGATGAATACGACGGTTAAAGAAGCTGTTGACCTAATCAAGAAAATGGCGGGACCGCTTAATAAAATTCAGGGCGTGGAAAAAGTTATTTGCCCCCCTTTTGTTTCTTTAGCCCCCGCCCAAGCTATTCTCAAGGGCAGTAACGTGAAATTGGGCGCCCAGAACGTTTTTTACGAGGAGAAGGGCGCTTATACCGGTGAAATCTCTCCCCCTATGCTGGCCGACCTTTGCGAATATGTTATTATCGGCCACTCCGAACGTCGCCAGATTATCGGCGAAACCAATGATGTCATTAATAGAAAAGTGCGCGCCGTCATTAACGTTGGCTTAAAGCCCATCCTCTGCATCGGTGAAACCGCCAAAGAAAACGAAGAAGGCAAGATGCAGGATGTTCTGGGGCGCCAGATTTTTACCTGCTCAGATAAATTGTATTTCCTTAGCGGCATGGTCATTGCTTACGAGCCGATTTGGGCTATCGGCACCGGTAAATCTGCTACCGGCGATGACGCCAACAAGACGATAGGCTTTATCCGCGGATTTGTTTCCCGCCTGCACACCCCCGACCTTGCCGATGCCGTCCGTATTCTTTATGGCGGCAGCGTCAACGCCACCAATATCAATGAGTTTATGAGTCAGCCGGAAATTGACGGCGCCCTGGTAGGCGGCGCCAGCCTGCAGCCGGAAGATTTCATCAGTATCGTTAAACAAGCCTCCGAGAGTAAACGTTCTTAAAAAATATATGCAGCGAATTATCGCTATCGTCGGTCCTACCGGTATCGGTAAAAGCCGTGTAGCCCTGTATCTAGCCTCAAAATATCAGGGAGAAATCGTCAGCGCCGATAGTCGCCAGGTTTACCGTTATATGGATACCGGCACCGCCAAGCCAACCCCACAGGAGCTTAAGTCCGTTCCCCACCACTTGGTTGATATCGTTAACCCCGATGATGATTTCAGCCTGGCAAGTTTTCAGGAATTAGCTAATCATGCCATTAAGGATATTTTAAAGCGCGGCAAATTACCGTTTCTTGTCGGGGGTACCGGTCTATATGTAAAAGCGGTTTTGGAAGGCTGGGTTATACCCAGGGTTTCACCTGATAAAAATTTCAGGTATAATATAGCCGAAAGAGTTAATGAGAGTAGCGTTGATGAGATTTATCAAGAACTGGTTCTTGCCGACCCCGACGCGGCAGCTAAAATTGATCGCCGCAATGTGCGCCGTGTGATTCGCGCGCTGGAAGTGCATGCCAGGGCCGGGCAGGCATTCTCACGGCGCGAGCGTAAAATACCCCCTCCCTTTACCCCGCTTATTATTGGCTTAACTGCCGCCAGGTCGTCACTCTATCGTATCGTTGACCGGCGGGTCGATTCCATGATTGAGCGGGGACTCGTCCAGGAAGTAGAAAACCTGCTTCACAAGGGGTACGATTTCAACTTACCTTCCATGTCCGGTATCGGCTACCGGCAAATCGGGCAGTTTTTGAAGGGCGAATTGACACTCGCAGCCGCGATTCAAAAAATCAAGACGGAGACGCATCGCTTTATCCGTCATCAGTACGCCTGGTTCCGGCTTTCCGACGAAACTATTCACTGGTTTGATATTGAACAAACAAATGATTTAGCAATAGAAAAAACTCTTAAAGAGTTTTTAGCCGAAGTATAAAAAAATGGAGAGTAAGATAACGTAATGGAATTCACTAAGATGCAAGGCGCCGGCAACGACTTCGTCATGGTGGACGGGCGCGACCTTAAGCGTGATTGGTCGAAGCTGGCGATAACCGTTTTGAATCGGCATTTGGGCATCGGCGCCGATAGTTTGATTGTGCTGCTGCCTTCTAAAAAAGCGGTTTTCGGTATGCGCACCTGGGATACCGACGGCTCGGAAGCCGAAACCTGCGGCAATGGCATCCGCTGCCTGGCCAGGTTTGTGCTGGAAAAAGGCTTTATTAATCCTGACGTTCAGGAAATGACTATTGAGACCGTCGCTGCAGTAAACCGCGTTAAACTGGAAAGGAAAAGCGGCAAGGTCGTAAAGTTCTGGGCGAATATGGATAAACCCCGTTTTGCCCCAAAGCAAATACCGGTCAACGTAAAGGCTGGACAGGGTAGGGCAGTTGACATAAAGTCTATGACTGCTTATACTGATATGGTCGGCGGTATGGAATTAACGCTGAATCTCGTGTCCATGGGCAATCCTCACGCCGTCCATTTTATCAAGACATCGGTGGCGGAATTTCCGATGTCCAAAATAGGTCCGCTGGTAGAAAATTTGTCCATCTTTCCCCAGCGCGTGAACTTTGAGGTTGCGCGCGTACTGGATAAAAACCATATCGAGGCGCGGGTCTGGGAGCGGGGTGTGGGTGAAACTTTAGCCTGTGGTTCCGGTACCTGCGCCATTACCGTAGCCTCCAGGCTGAATGGCTATACCGAATCTAAAGTAGACGTTAAGTTGCCCGGCGGCATCCTGAATGCCGAATGGAATGGCAATGGTGAAATTATATTAGGCGGCCCGGCCGTCTCGGTTTATGAGGGTACCTGGCCAGATTGAGGTGTTTCTATGAAAATAGCCCGGCGTATCGAGGAATTAAAGCCATACCTGTTTGTTGAAATCAATAAGAAAATAGCGGAAAAAAGAGCCCGGGGTGAAGAGGTCATCAGCTTTGCCATCGGCGACCCCGATATACCCACCCCACCGCATGTCATTAAAAAGCTCTGTGAAACCGCCCTGGACCCCGTTAACCACCGTTACCCGGAATCCGAAGGGCTGCCGGAGCTGCACGTCGCCATCGCCGATTGGTATAAAAGGCGGTTTGACGTTACGCTCGACCCGGCGACGGAGGTTCTGCCGCTTATCGGTTCTAAAGAGGGCATCGGTCATATCGCTTTTTGCTTTATTGACCCCAACGATATCGCCCTGGTGCCGGACCCGGCTTACCCGGTTTATGCCATCGGTACGCAGCTGGCTGGCGGACGGCCATATTATTTACCGCTGACTGCGGAAAACAACTTCCTTCCCGACCTCAATAGCGTTAAGGAATTTATCCTGAAAAGTACCAAGGTACTCTGGATAAATTACCCCAACAATCCTACCGGTGCGGTGGTGGGACTGGACTTTTTCGATCAGGTTGTGGAATTCGCTAAAAAAAATAACATCCTTGTTTGCCACGATGGCCCTTATTCCGAGGTAGCTTTCGACGGCTACCAGCCGGTCAGCTTTATGCAGGCCGGCGGCGCCAGAGATGTCGGTATAGAGTTTCATTCTCTTTCTAAAACCTATAACATGACTGGCTGGCGTATTGGTATGGCTGTCGGCAACGCCGAGGCTATCAAGGCTTTACGGACGTTAAAATCGAATTTGGACTCGGGTATTCCCCAGGCTATCCAGTATATGGGTATTGCGGCGTTAAACGGCTCGCAGGACGCTGTGGCGGAGCATAATGCTATTTACCAGCGCCGCCGCGACCTGATTTGCGAGGTGCTGGAGAAGATAGGGGTGAAAGTGACGCCGCCTAAAGCCAGCCTTTATATCTGGGCAAAGGTGCCGGACGGCTATAATTCGATTGAATTTACCGCCGACTTGTTGGACCAGGCAAACGTAGCCGTTACACCCGGTACAGGCTATGGCGCCAGCGGTGAGGGTTACGTTAGACTTTCGTTGACCATCCCCGATGTCTCGCTGGTGAAGGGTCTATCCCGGCTTTCCGGATGGCGTAATACCCGCCGCCTTACCCCGAAGAAATAAATGGACAAAATAACGTTTTCAGGAGCGAAACATTCCTAAAAATATCATCGTCACCAAGCCTGCGCCGGAAAAAGCTCTTTTAGTAGCGGTATCCGCCAAGGGCAGCCGTGAAAGACAAATTGCCGCGGATTCTTTGGAGGAACTGGCTTTACTGACAACCTCTGCCGGCGCTATCGTTGTGGATAAAATCGTCCAACAGCTGCCCATGCCTTCGCACGACTTTTACGTTGGCAGGGGTAAGATAGACGCACTTTTAGCTTTAAAAGACTCCAAGGGCTATAACGTCCTTATTCTCGACGACGAATTAACGCCCCGCCAGCAGGAAAATCTGGAAAAAGCCCTGGATGTTAAGGTCATCGACCGCGTGGCGCTGATTCTGGATATCTTCGCTAAACGCGCCAGAACTCATGAGGGACGTCTTCAGGTAGAGCTGGCCCAGCACCAATACCTTTTACCGCGTCTGATTGGCCAGTGGAACCACCTGGAAAGGCTGGGTGGCGGTATTGGTACCCGCGGCCCCGGCGAATCGCAGCTGGAGACGGATAGACGCTTAATCCGGCATAAAATCCATCGATTAGAAGAGCAAACGGAAGAAATCGGTCGTCGGCGGGCGCTTTACCGTCATCAAAGGCAGCGCAGCGGTGTGCCGGTAGTCGCTTTGGTGGGCTATACCAACGCCGGTAAAAGCACGCTGCTTAATACCCTCTGTAAAGCCGATGTCTTGGCAGATGACCGCCTCTTTGCCACACTGGACACCACCACTCGTCGCTTAAATTTACCGAATAACAGTACGGTGTTACTTTCCGACACAGTAGGTTTTATCCGTAAGTTACCCCCCACCATTATCCATGCCTTCCGTGCCACCTTGGAAGAGCTTTCTGAAGCTGATTTGCTCC
>CAIWTG010000193.1 GCA_903915565.1 uncultured Chloroflexota bacterium | reverse complement strand
GCTGAATAAATAATTGTAATGCAATCGTTTATTAGGAGGCATTAGTTGGGTAAAAATAAATGGGTTGGAATCATGGTGATTGTTTTCGCCATCATAGCGGGTCTTGGTCTTTACTTTGGGTGGAGAAATCTCCAATATATCATGTTAGGGTTAATAATTGTAAGTTCTATTTGGTCATTAAGTAGAAAATCTTAAATAGGCGCCTGATAAGATGGCCTTGAAAAGTAACATCCGAAGAAAGTAAATATTACCTCTGCCCCACTGCGGACACAAACAACCGCCGAAATAACAGATTCTTCCTCGCTTGGAAAAACATCTCATTATGTAGTATCATTCTTTCAAAAGCAATCTTGAGGTTTCTCCTATGCATATCTTTTTAATCATCGTCTCGCTTATCTGCGCCTATCTCATAGGCTCTTTCCCTACGGCTTATTTGGTCGGCAAAATCCGCCGTCAGGGGGATATCCGTAAGGTCGGCAGTCACAACATGGGCGCCATGAACGTCTTTTATAAAGTCGGTGTCATAGAAGGCTTGGTAGTCCTGACTATTGATATCCTCAAAGGCGCTGCCGGCGTGGCGGTAGCCAAATACCTCGGCAGCGATTATATCGTCGTGCAAATGCTCGGCGGCTTTTTCGTCCTCGTCGGCCACAACTTCCCCATCTTCCTCAAGTTCAAGGGTGGCAAAGGCGGCGCGTCCTGCATCGGCGTCCTGATTTTCTTTATGCCCTGGGGCGTCCCCGCTTACCTCGTCATTTTCCTGCCGTTGCTCTTTATATTGCGCGCCCCGACCATCGCCTACGGTTTTGCCTTCATCGTCTTCCCGTTTGTCGCCGCTTTCATAGACCATAGTTGGCCGCTGATTGTTTATTCCTGCATCCTGCCGCTGGTGCCCTTCGCCCGGTACTTCCCGCGCTTTTTTGAGATGCGCCGCAGCGGCGGCAGCTGGAAGCACGTGTTCTACCGTAAAAACCTCAAAGACCGGCTTTAATCTTCAGACATTTGGAAAAATCCGGATAATGTAGTATGATACGGTGAAAATAGCTAACTAGGATTTCAACCATGCAAATATTTCTGGTCATCGTCGCCATGTTCTGCGCCTACCTGATAGGCTCTTTCCCCTCGGCTTATATCGTCGCCCGTTTGCGCAAAGGCGTGGACATCCGGGACGTCGGCAGCCGCAACCCCGGCGCCATGAATGTCTTCTACAAGGTTGGCTTTTGGTACGGTATGGTCGTCCTGCTGGCGGACATCGGCAAGGGTGCCGCCGGCGTCGCTGTAGCCAAATACTTGGTGGGGGCGGATTTCTGGTTCGGGACGCCGTATATCTGGCAATATATGGCGGGTTTTTTTGTCGTCATCGGGCATAACTTCCCGGTATTCCTGAAATTTAAGGGGGGAAAAGGCGGGGCGGCTTGCATCGGCATTTTAATGTTTTTAATGCCGTGGGGCGTACCCATCTACCTCGGCACTTTTTTACTGCTGCTGTTGTTACTCCGCTCCCCGACTATTGCCTACATGATTGATTTTTTCAGCTTCGGGTTTATCGGCTGGTTCATCAATCACAGCTGGGAATTTGTCGTCTTTACGCTGTTTATCACCATGTTGCCTTTGCTCCGTTACATCCCGCGCCTGGTAGAGATGCGGAAAAGCGGCGGTAGTTGGAAGCGTGTATTCTACCGGAAAAACGTCAAAGACCGGCTGTAAACTGGCGGGAGCGCATGGGAGTCGAACCCACCGAAGACATATTCATGCCCCCCAACGGATTTGAAGTCCGCGAAGCCCACCGGGACTCATCCG
>CAIWTG010000192.1 GCA_903915565.1 uncultured Chloroflexota bacterium | reverse complement strand
CGGTTTTTCTTCCTCTTCTTCCGGTTCTTCGTCCTCTAATTCGCCGATAGGCTCTGCTTTTGGATTTAACGAAAGCCCAATTGAAGAGAGTTTATCCTCAATTTCCTGGTATGATTTCTGCCCGAAGTTGCGCAGCTTCATGAGCTCTTTCGGCCCTTTGGCGATAAGCTCGCCAACGGTGCTGATATTGCTGCGCCGCAGGCAGTTCATCGTGCGTACCGATAGGTCCAACTGGTCGACGGGCATGTTGTATTTCTCGTCGGGGATGGAGAGGCGGATGAGTCTTTCTTCGTCCTTCATCTGCGAGATTTTCACGTAATCCTGGAAGGGCGTTAGTTGCTCTATCAGGATAGCGGCGGCGCGGCTGATGGCGTCAACCGGCAGCATCGTGCCGTCCGTCCAGACGTCTATCGTCAATCTCTCGCGGCTGGTTTCCCGCCCGAGGTGCGTCGGCTCAACGGTATAGTTCACTTTGCGTATCGGCGTGAAAATAGCGTCTACCGGTATCGTGCCCACCGGCATATTATCGGTGGATTCAGCCCCCCGGAAACCTGACCCCAGTTCCACGTCCAGCTCAACATAGAGCTTGGCTTTGGAGCTGTTTAGTGTAATCAGGCACAACTCCGGATTGGTAATTTCAAAATCGGTGCTTTGCTTAATGTCTGAAGCGCACACCCGGCCCTCACCCGATTTTTCTAGAATCAGTGTGCTGCCGTGGTCGGATAGCGGCTTTAGCCTTATCTCTTTAATATTGAGGAGAAATTCAATAACGTCTTCTTTGGCGTTGGGGATGACCGTAAACTCATGCTGGACGCCGTCGATTCTTACTTGGGTTACCGCTGCCCCAGAAAGATAGCCAAGTAAAACGCGGCGTAAGGAATTACCCAGGGTAATCCCAAACCCCTTCTCCAGCGGTTCAGCCACGAACCGTCCGAACTTTTCTGCCTGTTCGGTGCATTCAATTTTTGGGACTAATAGTCCAGCCAATGAACTACCTCCTTTTTGTTAGGCTACCGCGAGTAATATTCGATTACTGCTTTGCCGTCGAACTTGGCATCGACCTGGTCGGGAGTCGGTAATGCCATTACCTGGCCGACCATGGTTACTTTATCCAGACTTAACCAGTTCAAAATATCCTTGGCCTCGATTGATTCCGCCAGGATTTTGTAGTATTCGCTTTTCTTGCTGCCTTCGCGCCAGCCGATGGTATCGCCCTCTTTTACGAAGGTGGAGGGAATGTCTACCTTTTTGCCGTTGAGCAGGATATGGCCGTGCTGCACCAGTTGCCGCGCCTGCGAACGAGAATCGGCGAAGCCCAGGCGGTAGACGACGTTATCCAGTCGCCTCTCTAACAACACGAGGAGATTCTCGCCGGTGATGCCGGCCTGTTTTTCCGCCAGCTCGAAAACGCGTTTGAACTGGCGTTCCAGCATCCCGTAAGTGTAGCGCGCTTTCTGCTTTTCACGGAGCTGTAAACCGCGGTCGGAAAATCTCCGACGCCGCCCACCGCGTCCCGGGACCTGTCCCGGCGGTTTAGGACGCTTGTCCATCGCGCACTTGGGCGTGTAGCACCGCGCTCCCTTCAAAAAGAGCTTCTCGTTGTTCCGCCGGCATAACCGACAGATTGGTTCGATATATCTAGCCATAAACTTCCCCTTTTATACCCTTCTCCGCTTTGGAGGACGGCAGCCGGCATGGGGTATCGGTGTCACGTCCTTAATGCCGGTAATGTAAAGCCCCGAACCCTGCAGGGAGCGTATCGCTGCCTCGCGTCCGCTGCCCGGTCCTTTAACATAGACCTCAACTTGCCGTAAACCATGCACCATCGCTTTGCGGGCCGCATCGCGTGCCGCCATCTGGGCGGCGTAAGGCGTCCCTTTGCGCGAACCCTTGAATCCCGCTGTGCCGGAACTTCCCCAGGCTAACGCGTTGCCTTGCGGGTCGGTTAAAGTAACGATGGTATTATTAAAACTTGATTGTACAAAAGCCTTACCGGTAGGAACTGCCTTGCGTTCCCGCTTTCTGGACTTTGTTTTTCTTTTCTGTGGCACCCTATCCTCCTTGTTCCGCTATAAGGATTATTTCTTCGTCGCGCCGCGCTTCTGGCCTCGGCCGGCGACTGTCTTGCGCTGACCGCGCTTGGTGCGGGCGTTGGTCCGTGTCTGCTGCCCTCGCGACGGCAGACTGTGGCGGTGTCGGGAACCGCGGTAGCTGCCGATTTCTATCAGGCGCTTAATGTTTGAGTTTATCTCTTTTCTAAGTTCGCCCTCAACCCGGTACTGTTTATCGATAATCTCACGGAGCTTGTTTACTTCAGCCTCGGTGAGGTCTTTTACTTTCGTCTCCGGTGTGATGCCTGCCTGTTCCAGTATGGTTAAGGCATTATGCGGGCCGATACCGTAAATATATCCCAGTGAGACCCATGCCTGTTTATTAATTGGTATGTCTACTCCAGAAACACGTGGCATATTTCCTCCTTAACCCTGCCTCTGCTTATGCTTGGGGTTTTCGCAGATAATTCTGACTACCCCGCGCCTTTTCACGACCTTGCACTTTTCACATCTAACTTTTACGGAAGCTTTAACTTTCATTTTTATTTACCTTTTTCTTATTTTAACCGATAAGTGATTCTACCACGTTTCAAGTCGTAAGGGGAGAGCTCGATAAGCACTTTATCCCCGGGCAGAACCCTTATATAGTGCATTCTTATTTTACCAGAAATATGCGCCAGCACCTCGTGTTTATTAGGCAGCTCAACGCGGAACATGGCGTTAGGCAGCGCCTCAACAACCGTTCCCTCAACCTCTATGGCTTCTTTCTTAGTCATAAGTGCCCCTCGTCAACACCTCTGCCTGTTTATCATCAATGGCGATTGTATGTTCAAAATGCGCCGAAAGGCTGCCGTCGGCCGTCAGCACTGTCCACTGGTCCTCCGCCACGCGGATATGCCAGTCGCCGGCGTTCAGCATTGGCTCTAATGCCAGCGCCATTCCCTTTTTTAACACCGCTCCGGTGCCTGCTGGTACGCCGTGGGGCGGCTCGGTGCTGTTGGGTATCTGCGGCTCCTCGTGCATTTTCCGCCCGATGCCGTGTCCCGTATATTCCCGCACCAGCGAATATCCTTTAGATTCCGCGTAGGTCTGGATGGCGGCGGAAATATCTCCCAGCCTGCCGCCGGCTTTGGCGGCGGCGATGCCTTTTTCCAGCGATTCCCTCGTCGCGTCAATCAGCCTCTGTGCCTCCGGCTTTATCCTGCCGACGGGTACGGTTAATGCGGCGTCGCCGTGGAAGCCCTTATATTTAGCGCCAAAATCCAGCGAAACGATATCGCCCTCTTTCATAATTCTATCGCCCGGTATCCCATGCACTATCTGGTCGTTGATGGAGACGCAGACCGTCGCCGGGTAACCGCGATATCCCTTGAAAGAGGATTCGGCGCCCCGTTTTTTTAGTTCTCGTTCGGCTATAATATCCATTTCCTTTGTTTTCATACCCGGTTTTATATTTTCTGCCAGGATTCTAAGTATCTCCGCGACAATCCTGCCGGACTGCCGCATTATCACTATCTCCTCGGCCGACTTTACTTCTATAATCAAATCAGCATTTCCTTAATTCAAGGCGGCCATGATTTTCTGGTGTACCGCTTTAGGACCGCCCTCGCTGACTACCTCCACCAGTTTCCCCGACTTTTTATAGTACTGTATCAGTGGCAGGGTTTCTTTTTCATACACCTTGAGCCGTTCTTGCACCGTCTCCGGTTTATCATCGGCCCGCTGGTATAATTCGCCGCCGCAGCGGTCGCATTTGCCGGCAACTTTGGGTGGGGCATCCGTTTCATGGTAGGGCGCTTGGCAAACGCCGCAAATCCACCGCCGGCTCAACCTTTTTATTACCTCTGCCTCCGATACTTTTATATTTATTACCTTATCAATCGCCTTGGACTGCTCCGCCAGAGCGTTATCCAGCGCTTTTGCCTGTTCCAGGTTCCGCGGGAAGCCGTCCAGTAATGCTCCCTTGGTGCAATCCGGTTTCCCCAACCTCTCCAACACCATTTTTATGGTTATTTCATCCGGGACCAACTGTCCCTTTTCCATATACTGCTTGGCGATTTTGCCAAGCTCCGTCTCCTCTTTGAGCGCCTTGCGGAAGAGGTCGCCGGAAGCTACCTGCGCCAGCCCTGTTTTCTCTGCCAGCATCGCCGCCTGCGTCCCTTTGCCTGCCCCCGGAGCACCCAGGAGAACAATATACACCCTTGCTCCTATTTAATAAACCCTTCGTAGCGCCGCATTACCAGTTGTGCTTCAAGCTGCTTCATTGTATCCAGCACCACGCCCACCACGATTAACAGACCCAAACTCGAAAGCTGGATTTGCTGCACATTGGTCACTGTGCGGGCCAGGAAGGGCATTACCGCCACAAAGGCCAGGAAGAGCGCCCCTGCCCAGGTAATCCGGTTAATTACGCCGTGGATGTAAGTTTCGGTGTTTTTACCTGGCCGTATACCCGGTATAAACCCGCCCTGACGCTGTAAGGTGCCGGGCAGGTCTTGCTGCTGATAAGTGATGATGGTATAAAAGAACGTAAATGCCATCGAAAGGAAAAAATACATCACCCAGTAAAACGCTCCTATCGGCAGGTCGGTGCTGGGACTGAACCATTGGACAATCGAGTGAGCCGCCCCGCCGCCGGTATCAAAGTAGCTGGCCACGATACCCGGGAAAAGCATAATCGACATGGAGAAAATAAGCGGTATCATGCCGGAGGCGTTAACGCGGAGGGGAATATGCGTCGTGCCTGACTGACGGTACATCTTGCCGCCGCGGAAAACACTACGTGCGTACTGCACCGGCACACGGCGATGAGCCTCGGTAAAGATAACGATTAAAACGATGGTCACCAGCACGATGGCGATATAAACTGCCAGCCCTGTGGGGTTGCTGGTGGCTAAAAAGCCTTGTCGGATATTCGTCGGGTAACCGGCCACGATGCCGCCGAAGATGATGATGGAAATACCGTTGCCGATGCCGTATTCGGTTATCAGTTCGCCCAGCCAGACGAGGAACATTGTGCCGGCGATTAATGATATCACGATGGTGACGGTGAGCATCGGGCTGCTGGCGTCCACGGCGCCGCTGCGCTGTAGAATTACCAGTTGGCCGTAACCCGAAAGCCCCGCTAGCGGTACCGTCAGCCAGTGGGTAATCAAATTGATTTTATTCTTGCCGGACTCCCCTTCCTGCGATAGAGCCTGCAGTTTGGGAATTACCGGCACCAGCAAAACTATAATGATTGATGCCGTAATGTACGGATAAACACCCATCGAAGCCACACTGAACTGCTTCATGGCGCCGCCGCTAAAAAGGTCCAACATTCCCAGTAGCGCATTTTGTTGGAAAAGATTGCTCAACTGATCGGGATTTAAGCCCGGCAGAGGAACATGACAGATAAAGCGGAAGGCTACCAGAATACCGATGGTAATCAGTATTCGTTTCCGGAGGTCGGGCAAGCTGAAGGCATCCAGCATTGCCTGGAGCAATCGTGGTCTACTCGACTTTTGCTGCATCGGTAGCCTCCTCAACTGTGCCGCCGGCTCTTTCTATCTTCGCCTTGGCTGAAGTTGAAAATTTGTGTGCTTTAATGGTAATAGGATGATCGATCTCGCCATCCGCCAGGATTTTAATCGGTCTTGCCGATGATTTTATAATGCCCGCTTTTAGTAATTCTTTATATGTAACTATAACGCCGGATTCAAACTTGTTAAGTTCACCGACGCTGACGATGCTGTATTCAATCTTGAAAATGTTCGTAAAACCGCGTTTTTGTGGCAGGCGCTTGATTAAAGGCAGTTGCCCGCCCTCAAAACCGGGACGAACTTTATTATTGCCCGCCCGTGCTTTCTGGCCCTTGCAGCCGCGTCCGGAATATGTGCCATGACCGCTGCCGGTGCCGCGGCCGACGCGTTTGCTGGCGTGCCTTGAGCCGGGTGCCGGGGCGATG
>CAIWTG010000191.1 GCA_903915565.1 uncultured Chloroflexota bacterium | reverse complement strand
GTAAACCATGTTACGCCTCCTATTTATCCAACTGTTCGTAAAGTTTGTTGCGCGCGTGAATGGCGTCCCGCACGCCCATGTCCCGCCGCGCTTTGAAGAAATTGAACTCATCTTTTTCAAAGTGGATGTTTGTGCCCATGGTGTGCGCCAAAAAGTGATTGGTCAGCCCGCTAGTTATGCCCATAATGTCGTAAACAACCTGCTTGGACGTCTTGCCCAAAGCAATACCGTCGAAGGGGAACTTGGAAAAGCCCTCGGCGTATCGGTTGACTTCTGCCTCCAATATTTTGGCGGGCACCGCCCGGTTAATGAGTCCGATGCGTTCGGCTTCCTTACCGTCTATCATCCGGCCGGTCAGGCACAAATCTAAAGCATGGGTTAGCCCCACGCGCAAAATCATAATGGGGGTAATAGTCATCTGTGGGATGCCCAGCCGTACTTCAATTTCCCCGAACTTACAATCCTCTGCCCCCACGATAAAGTCGCAGAGCATGTACATGTCCATGGACGCTCCGAGGAGGAAGCCGTGCGCCTGGACGACGGTAATCTTGGGGAAGTAGAGCAGTTTCATGGCGCATTCGTAAAAAAGCTTGCGGTCGAACTTAATGCGGTGGCGGATGGGGGTTTTGGGGGCTTTTTCACCGGGTTTGGGATTTTTCCACCCGTAAACAAAGCCAACCTCATGGAGGGGTGCGCCAGCGGCTAGAGCCCGCCCCGCCCCTTTAATAATCAGTACCTTAATATCATCCGCCTCCTCCACCACCGATAGAGCTTTCCAGAAGTCCTTGACGCCGGTGTTCATCGTCTCCGGGTCGTTCAGTGTAATGCGGGCGACGTAGCCGCTTTTTTCTAAAATTACATCTTTAAAATTTCCGGCTTTTTTAAACTTTAACATTTTGCGCCTCCGTGATAATTGTACTACTCAAATACTCCCTCTTGCATTAAACTGACGAATTCTTCGTCGGACATACCCAGCATTTCGGTGCAGATTTGTTCGGTATGCTCACCCAAAAGCGGCGCCGGCGAGTACGCTTTAGCCGGGGTTTTAGAAAGCTGGAAGCTCTGCCCCAGGTGTGTGAATTCACCCATCTCCGAGTGGTTCATCTTCCAGTAGATATTTCGTTGCTTTAGCTGCGGGTCATTGAGCGTGTCTTTAGCGTTTTCCACCACTCCCGCCGCCACACCCACCGACTGAAGCCGGGTCATTACTTCCTCGGGGGGTAGACGAACCGTCCAATCAACAACGATTTTATTTAACGCATCCTCGTGCTGTTTCCTGTTTTCCAAAGTATCGAACCAGGGGTCACTCACCAGTCCCGGCTGACCGATTTCACTGCAGAAATCGCACCATTCCTTTTCCGAATTTACGACGATGGTGCACCAGCGGTCGTCGCCCTGGCACGGATAAACACCGTGCGGGGCGGCGTTAGGAGATGAGTTTCCAATTCTCTCCGGCTCTTTACCGCTGGCAACGTATTCCAGCAGTCCGGGCAAAATGAAGGAGATGGCTGTTTCAAATTGAGACAAGTCCAGCAGTTGTCCTTTGCCGGTTTTTTTTCGGTGGTCGAGGGCGGCAATCAGAGCGGCGGTAGCAAAGCGGGGACTGATGCAGTCGGTATACGCCGAAACGCCGACGGGCAACGGCTCTTTGCCGGGCCAGCCGATAAAGTTGGGCAGTCCCGCGATGGGCACCAGCACCATCCCGAAGGCCGGCAGGTTTTTATAAGGCCCCCACGAACCGTACCCGCTCTGTCTTAGCATGATAATGTCCGGCTTAATCTTTTTCAGGCTGTCATAGTCCAGCCCCCACCGCTCCATCACCCCCGGCGTATAGTTCTCCATAAAGACGTCGCACCACTCCACCAGCCGGCGCGCTACGTCGTGGGCTTTGGGGTGATTCATGTTGATGGCGAAACTTAAAATGTTGCCGTTGTAATAGGTAAAATAGCCGCCGCGGTTGAGGCCGGGCTGATTATCTTTATAAGGCGCGGACGACCTCATGGTGCAGGGGCGCAGGCTGGTCTCGATGCGGATAACCGTCGCACCGTGGTCGGCGAAAAACTTCATCGTTAACGGCCCGACCACTGCCCAGGAATAGGACAGTATCTTCAGTCCGCTAAAGACGCCTTCTCTCTTTTCCATCTATAT
>CAIWTG010000190.1 GCA_903915565.1 uncultured Chloroflexota bacterium | reverse complement strand
GCCTTAGCTAGAGAACTGTAAAGCTCTTCCAGCAATTTCAGTACATCTTCCCGTTCTACAAAGCTCATCTCAACATCAAGTTGCGTATGCTCCGGCTGGCGGTCGGCGCGCAGGTCTTCGTCGCGATAGCAGCGTGCTAGTTGATAGTATTTTTCGAGTCCTGCTACCATCAAGAGCTGCTTAAGCTGTTGCGGCGATTGCGGCAGAGCATAAAAACAACCGGGATGGACTCGACTGGGCACCAGGTAGTCGCGTGCGCCTTCCGGTGTACTTTTTATGAACGTTGGGGTTTCAACCTCGATAAAGCCGCGTTCATCTAGAAAACTATGAATAAACTTGGAAACGCGATGCCGCAGTTTTAGGTTTTCGTGCATATGGCTGCGACGTAAATCGAGGTAGCGATATTTTAAACGGACGTTTTCGTCAACTTCTACCTCTTCATTGATGTAGAATGGCGGGGTATTAGCCGCATTAAGTATCTCAGCTTCTTTAACGATTATTTCAACATCACCGGTGGGCAGCTTTGGATTTTCTGTGCCCTTAGGTCGCAAACCCACCTCGCCGGTCAGCGTAATGACATACTCCGAGCGCAGCTGTTCGGCAACCTTGACCGCTGCCTTCGCAATTTCCGGATTAAACACCGTCTGGATGATGCCTTCCCTATCGCGCAGGTCGATAAAAACCAGTCCGCCGTGGTCGCGTCGTCGATTGACCCAGCCGGCAACAGAAACAGTTTTCCCGATGTGTTCTTTTCTTAGAGAACCGCAGGTATGAGTACGATACAAAGCAAATCTCCTAAAATTGGGGGGTTCACTTTTGATTATAACTCATAAGGTTTACAGCTTCAACAGCTTGAGTTGTATTGTCGGTCAACCTTTGCTAAAATGTTATGTAATCCCCTCCCCTAACGCTTTTGAATAAAAAGGATACACTTAATGGCTAAAACGATAGAGGAAATTAACGAAAAAATAAAAAAAGGCAAAGCGGTTGTCTGCAACGCTGAAGAAATCATCGATTTTGCTAGGGAAAAAGGGGTTAAAGAAACCGCCCGGGAAGTCGATGTTGTAACGACCGGCACTTTTGGGATAATGTGTTCCTCCGGGGCGTATTTTAATATAGGTCACACCAAGCCGCGGATGAAACTGGGCGGCGGACGGGCTTATCTTAACGACGTGCCGGCCTATACCGGTTTGGCTGCTGTTGACCTGTTTCTTGGCGCTAACGCCCTGCCGGATGACGACCCGCGCAACCGAGTGCACCCGGGTGAATTTAATTATGGCGGTGGACATGTCATCGAGGAACTGGTAGCCGGCAAAGACATACGGCTGATAGCTACCGCGTATGGCACAGACTGCTATCCTCGGAAAAAACTAGAAACCTGGATAAATATTAAGGACATTAACCAGGCTACGCTTTTTAACATCCGCAATGCCTACCAGAACTATAATGTTGCCGTAAATACGTCAGATAAAACAATTTATACCTATATGGGCGTGCTTAAACCGAAGCTGGGTAACGCCAATTACTCATCGGCGGGGCAGCTTTCACCACTCTTTAACGACCCGTTTTATAAAACTATCGGTATTGGAACAAGGATTTTCTTGGGTGGTGGAACAGGACTGGTTGCCTGGCATGGAACGCAGCATAATCCCGATGTACCAAGAACGGAAAAAGGCATTCCCAAAGAGGGCGCTGGCAATCTGGCGGTTATTGGTGACTTAAAACAGATGAATGCTAAATGGCTGGTGGGTGCGAGTGTTCAGGGATACGGCGCCAGCCTGACGGTTGGCATCGGGGTACCGATACCTATACTTGATGAGGAAATTTTGCAATACACATTGGTGACAGATGCGGATATCTATGCCCCTATAGTCGATTATTCAGAGGCATATCCGCAAAGAAGTCCGGATAAGCTGGGCCAAGTGACCTACGCCGAATTAAAATCCGGCAAGATAAAGATAAAAGGCAATGACGTACCCACAGCTGCCCGCTCGAGCTATCCCAAGGCGCTGGAAATTTCCAACATATTAAAGGGTTGGATAACAAAAGGCAGCTTCCTTCTCACCGAGCCGGTGGAAAAACTTCCGGGAGTAGAACCGGGCGTAAAATTCAACCAACCTTTAAACGAACGCCCAATAACAGAATAAACAGAGAGGGGTTGTGAGAGATGGCTGTAGATAAAAAGATAGTATTAAGGTTCCCTAAACGCATGGTAAACCGCCCTGTAGTTTATCGTTTGGTTAAGGACTATAATTTGGAGTTCAATATCCTTAAAGCCTCGATTACACCGGAGCAGGAAGGCGTGTTGGTGCTGGAGCTCAAGGGTAACCAACAGGAATACGATAAAGGCATCGAATTTTTACTGAAAGCCGGCGTGCAGATACAGAGCTTAAGCCAGGACGTGACGCGTAACGAAGAAAGGTGTACGCAATGCGGCGCCTGCAT
>CAIWTG010000189.1 GCA_903915565.1 uncultured Chloroflexota bacterium | reverse complement strand
TGATCGTCATTACGAGGAACCCGCTTTTCATCGTCATTGCGAGGCCGCCGTAGCGGCCGCGGCAATCTGTAGGGGCGTACCTTCAGGTGCGCCCGCATTATATAGTTTATTAATCGCGGTTTTTCCATTAATATTAATGCCATGAATATTTTCGCCGTCGTCATTTTTTCCGCTATCCTGCTCCAATTCCTGCTCGACCTCGTCTCCAATATACTCAACCTGCGCTCCCTCAAGCTCGAGCCGCCCGCAGCGATAAAGGACGTTTTCAGTCCCGACGCCTACCGCAAATCGCAGCAATACCTCCGTGAAAGCACCCGGTTCAACCTGCTGGTCAGTTCCTTCGCCCTGGCCCTGCTGCTGGCCTTCTGGTTCCTGGGCGGCTTTAACTGGCTGGACCAGCTCATCAGGAGTTGGGGATTGGGCAGCATCATCAACGGGCTGCTCTATACTGGCATCCTGGTGCTGGCCTACGGCATCGTCATCCTGCCCTACAGCATCTACAACACCTTCGTCATCGAGCAGCGCTACGGCTTCAATAAGACCACGCCCGCCACCTTTATGGCTGACCTCGTGAAGGGCCTGCTATTGGCCGCCGTGTTGGGTGGCCCGATACTGGCCTGCATACTCGCCCTCTTTGAGCTGGCGGGAGCCAACGCCTGGCTTCTTTGCTGGGCCGCCGTCACCGGCTACGTGCTGGTCATCGAGTTCATCGCCCCCAACTGGATAATGCCCCTCTTCAATAAATTCACCCCGCTGGAGGAGGGCGACCTCAGGACGGCCATCCTCGGCTATGCCGGCTCGGTCGATTTCCCGGTGCAGAACCTTTTCGTCATCGACGGGTCACGGCGTTCCAGCAAGTCCAACGCCTTCTTCACGGGCTTCGGCCGCAACAAGCGCATAGCCCTATTCGACACCCTCATCGCGCAGCACACCATCCCGGAGCTGGTAGCGGTGCTGGCCCATGAGATAGGGCACTATAAGAAAAAACACATCATCTGGGGCATGGTCATTAGCATCCTGCACTTCGGCCTGCTCTTCTTCCTGTTATCGCTCTTCATCAACAACCCGTTGCTTTACCAGGCGTTTTACGTGCAACAGCCCTCCATCTATACCGGGCTTATTTTTTTCGGCCTGCTTTATACTCCGGTGGAGTTCTTGCTCTCTATACTGATGAATATGCTATCCCGCAAATTCGAGTACGACGCCGACCGCTTCGCTGCACAGACCATCACCGACTCGTCGGCCATGACCGAGGCGCTCAAGAAGCTCTCCGCCGACAACCTCTCCAACCTTACACCCCACCCCTTTTTCGTCTTCCTGCACTATTCACATCCGCCACTGCTGCAAAGGATGGAGGCGATAGAGATAGGTGTGGATACCAAATAATGAGGGGCGACCCGAAATGAAACCAAGTCTACGATTTGAAAACCTGGTTAGGTGTGCAGAGGCCGAACTTGCGACCAAAGGCTTATTTGGGAGTCGGTTTGCTTCAATTCACTCTTCATCATTGCCATCCTTATAGGCCCACTTTGCCATATACTGACATTTTACCCCTCTCTAGCCATTTGGCAAGCAAACCTAAAAATTAGGGATATTTTCTAATTCAGCAGCCAATATCTTGCTTCGTGGTGGAGATGGGGGAGGGTCGAACTCTGCCTGAAACAAATGGAAATAAAAGAGTGAGTGTAAATAAAGCAATCATATAGAAATAGATTTACGGTTGGAGCGAATCGCAGACTCCAAATGTAAGGACTTAATTAGCTCCCTAAATGTCATCCCGTCAAAGTTAGTTATATCATACGAAGCTTTGCCATATTCTACTTTCGGCGTATTAGACACGCGAATCTCACCAGTATTCTTCCGCCAATCCTCAACACCATGCCGCAGAAAGCTAGTACTAGAAAACTCATTCAAGCCCAGACCGAACTCAAAGACAGTCTGTTCGCCATCATATTCAGTACGTTTTCTATCCCTAGTCTCGCTAATGACCCTAACGTTTGATCTACGTTGAAAGGAAATAGACCGCAGATGCCCCCTTTTTACGATTGGATCAGTAGCTGCCAAGAACAGTCCGGCGACTTCTACCATTTGACTGATTTGTTTCCATTCAGGTGGCTCACTATATTCATGTTCCAGCGTATTTCTCTTCTGAGTTATGAACTCCTTCAAGACATCCGGAGCGGGAATATCAAGAGAGCGAATGGCCATTAGTTTTGCAGGAATACCCTTGCCAAGTCCGAGTTTCTGCAGCACACGTACTAGGTTTAGTAAAGTCAGGATTTCATCGGCCCTACATTCTATTGCTCGTTTTGCATTGGACAGGGCACTCACTCTCGACCCAAGGTTATCCTCTTCTAGATCCTGTTTTGCAAACGCTAAGAAATCCGGGGCAGTCAATTCATAAAGTTTCGTATGTACCCAACCAATAGAATGCCTGCAGTCCTTATCATTCAGGAGCAGGAGGAGTTCTTCAATAGCAAAACCCTTACCAATATCCATGCCGTTCTTGTGAATTATATCATTGGCGGCTAGGCAAACGCTTTCTGTCATCAGGAAATGCGTTTGATGCGGTAAGGGATTGATAGGCCCTTCGACAATTTACAGCTAATAATAGGTAGTCCGTTTGAAAAGTTTGAAAATCGAGATGCGTGGGATAGGGAATGACTCTCGCAGAATTTCAAGATTTCTAGGCTTAAATGCGAATATTTCATTCTGAAGTATGTGCAGGCGTATAATTTGCTAAGTCAATACAAAGCGTCCAAACTTATTGTGGGTCATTTTACTATTTTAGGAGGCACGATGAAGGGTTCCTATAGTAAGCACGTCATTGCCTATATAGACATACTGGGATTCAAAGAAAAAGTGTCCCGCGCTGGCACCAATCCTAATAAAGTAAAATCCATTTACTCCCAACTGAAGATATCGAAAAAATGGGCGGACGCAATCAGGATAACTTCACAACATCATTCTAAGATCCCGATCAAGATACAAATGTTCTCAGATACTATTGTGATAAGCTCGCCAATCGTTACGTATGAGTCGTTCCATTATGTCTTATACTACGTTGCCAATTTTCAGCTATTCATGACCTTAAGCGGCGTCTTCTTCAGAGGGTGCATAACCATCGGAGATCACTACCAAGACAGTAACATATTTTTCGGTCCAGCCTTCATAAATGCATGCGAGTTGGAGAAAATCGCGGTGTGGCCCCGGATTATTATAGATCCGGACGCACTTCGTGACCTAGAAATAGATCGTGCTGCCTTGATAAACTCGCACGATTGTAGAGCTGATGCTGACGGAATTGTATACTTGGACTATCTGACTCTTTGTTTTGAATACTACAGGTGGCGACTAAAGCACAACAAGACCATGTTCCACCCATACCCGGAAAATGAACTTGTCCGCCACTTAGCAGCAATCTATAGGGCATTGAGGACAAAATCGGTTAAGTCCGACCTTGGCATTCAAGCCAAGTATCATAGCCTAGCATGCTACCATAACGCCGTAATCGAAGAAATAGGCGACAGACTCACCAAAACGCTAGCATACGCAAGAGATACTAGGACACTGCTCCACTTCATGTTGCGATCAAAACATAAACTTGGTTTGTTGATCAGTGGTAACACCAAGGAAATCCGGAGGTTCTACAAGTCGCTACTTGAATTGTACAAAGTAGACTTGGACAAGGCTTTTGCCAAACTACACGCCACATAGGCCTCTGTCAGTGTGGAATCTAGCACATGATACTCGGGGATGACACAATGAACGCTCACGCTGTGATAGTCCAAAACGATGAGTCCAAATGGGATGATGTTAAAGGTGATCTATACAACTATCCGCGAGCATATAGGAATATATTAACCAAAGGCTGTAAAGTAATTTATTACAAAGGCAGAATGACGAATCGGATATTTGCCGCACGTCGTCTAAGTCCTGAAGCTCACTATTTTGGCACTGCTACTGTAGGGGATTCAATCATTGATCCCGATTCACCAAGACAAGATAGATTTTGTGAGATTCTTGAATATCAGGAATTC
>CAIWTG010000188.1 GCA_903915565.1 uncultured Chloroflexota bacterium | reverse complement strand
TTGCCTCATTATAAATTTCCGTAATAGCCGGCAGGTCTTTTTGTTCGGCGGGGCGTATCTTTAACATGTCATTGCTCCTTTGGCTTGATATTCAGTCAAGAATGAATCTCCCGGGCGGCATAAACGCCCCCTTTTAAAAAGTCGGCAGAAGAGTTCATGACAACCAGAATTATATCAGATGCAAGAGTAGTGATGAAAATCACATTATTTGCACGGTCAATGTGATATCCATAAAAGGGAGAGCATTGAAGCAAAATGAGAATTTGGCTTAGAAGAATAGCGTATATCAGCGCCTGGCTGCTGCTGGCGAGTGTGGCGGTTCAGGTGATTTCCGGGTGGGGCATTACCCAGACCGAAATCATTTATAAACTGTCTTTCGGCCTGATTGACCGGAGTGTAGCCTATGACATGCACATGGGAAGCATCATCGCCCTGACATTCTTCTTTTTAGTACATGTTTTGATAAACATCAGACTAAAGATAACCAGTCACCACAGACTAATCGTCTGGCTGACTAACGGAGCGTTAACAGCCGTCGGCTTAGGCATCATGGCGCTGGTAGTTTATATGCAATACTTTGCGTGAGGGAGAGAGATGAAAAACAAATTACTTAAAATAGCGCTGGCTGCTGTTTTAGTCTTGCCCGTAATTCTATCGGCCTGTGCTAATACCCAACCGACCACCGGCCCAAACGGCGAGGTGGAAGCGACGGAATTCATGGGCGTTCAGTTGACGCCTATCAACCAGCAGAACAACAACGCGCTGGTGGGCACACAACTTATTGACAAAGATAGTTACATTCTGACGGTTGACGGACTGGTAGACCATCCTTTGCAACTGACTTATGCCGACTTACAGGCATATCCGCAGGTATCGCAGCTGATGGACCTTAACTGCGTTGAGGGGTGGAAGTTTACAGCTAAATGGACGGGGCCGGCTTTAAACGCCATCTTCGCCGACGCCGGAGTACAGTCGGGAGCAAAAATCGTTATTTTCTACACGACAGACGCAGTGGAAGGCTACAGCTCACTGGATTTGGACTACGTCATCAACAACAATATCATCATCGCGCTTAAGAATAACGATATCACCCTGCCGCCGGATAGAGGTTTCCCCTTCCAGGTAGTGGCGATGAGCAAGTTCGGCTATAAATGGGCGAAGTGGGTCACCCGCATCGAGCTATCGGACAATACCAGCTTCCGTGGTTTCTGGGAGAGCCACGGCTTTAACAATAACGCCGATGTTAACGGCCCGGTTGGTGACTTTGGACAATAGAAAAAACCGTTCAGCGCCGTCTTTCAAGTGACACCTGAAGGTATTTCATATACAATGGAAGCAGAGTTCCCCAGGTTTCAGGAGAGAATTTTTGTACAACAAAGTAACGCTGGATAACGGGCTGCGCCTGATTACCGCCCCGATGCCTTCCACAATGTCGGTGGCGATTAACTTTTTTATCGGCACGGGGTCGCGTTACGAAACCGATACCGAGGCGGGCGTTTCCCACTTCATCGAGCATATGTGCTTTAAAGGCACGAAAAAACGCCCCACGCCAATTGAAATCTCATCGGTCATCGAAGGGGTGGGGGGCCTCCTCAATGCGGGGACGGACAAAGAACTGACCGTCTACTGGTGCAAGGTAGCGCAACCGCATTTCGAATCGGCGCTGGACGTAATGGCGGACATTTTACTCAACTCCAAGTTCGACCCGGCGGAGATGGAAAAAGAAAGACAGGTCATCATCGAGGAAATCAACATGTCGCTGGACCTGCCGGCGGCGCGGGTTTCCAACCTCCTCGATGAGATAATGTGGCCCGGGCATCCGCTGGGACGCGATATCGCCGGCAGCAAGGAATCGGTCACCGGTATCACCCGGGAGCTGATGTCTCACTACATGGCGGAACAATATCGGCCGGAAAATGCGGTGCTGACGATAGCCGGCGCCGTTAATCAGGAAGCAACCGTGGCGGCGGTGAATCAAATGCTGGCGGGGTGGCAGAAAACGCGACCGCCGTTAAAATACAAACCTTATGTGGGGAAACCAATCGAGCGGCGCGTAGCCATCGAGAAAAAGGATACCGAGCAAACGCAAATGTGCCTGGCGCTGCCGGGAATATCAATCGTCCACCCCGACCGTTTTACGCTCGACCTACTGAATATCATCCTCGGCGAGGGCATGAGCAGCCGGCTATTTACGGAAATCCGCGATAAACTGGGGCTGGCTTACAGCATCCAGAGCTATGCCGAGCATTTCCTCGATACGGGCGCGATGGTGATATCTGCCGGCGTGGATAATAAAAACCTGGCAGTATCCATTAATGCCATCCTGGTCGAACTCAGGCGGCTCAAGGAGAGGATACCGGAGGCGGAGATAACTAAGGCTAAAGAGCTTTTCAAGGGGCGGATTTACCTGCGCATGGAGGACAGCCGCAGCGTGGCCAGCTGGACGGGCACGCAGGAAATATTGATGGGGAAAATCCAGACCGTTGACGATGTAATTAACACCGTGGGCGCCATTACCGCCGATGACTTACAGAAGGTAGCGGCGAAATACCTGGTGGGAGAAAAGCTACACCTGGCGGCGGTGGGACCGATTGACATCGACAAAAACTGGGAAGAACTGCTGAAACTCTAATCCTGGTAATAAGGGCAGGCTTGTTTAACGCACTCGCGGTTGCGCGCCATGTAACCGCATTTTGTTTTCCCATTGATTTTCAGGTTGATGTCCATTTTATTCTTTAAAAATTCGATGGCGGCATATAAAGCGTTACGGCTGGCTCTTTTACAGCAGCGCGGGCTGCCATCAACCATTTTATTCAAAGCATAAGCTGTGGCTTCGTTAGCCAGCGACCGCGTTTTGCCGGTTAAAGGCGTGGCTTCGGTCAGGACGCTAACGGCAATACCCACACCAATAGCTGCGCCGCAGGCGCCATAAAAGCCGCACCACCCGCCCGGCACTTTCGAGCCCCGCTCGATGGCTTTTTCGACCGCGCCTTCGGGGACAGGGTAACCGGCGTTTTTTACGGCAGCGACGATAATCGCCGGAACCATGGAATGATGTTCCGGGCCATGCATGGGAACAGATGGGTGAGCCATAACTTTTTCCAGAATTTCTATCGGGTCGACGCTTTTGGTTGAATTAAGCACATCTCTTAAAATATCCAGCACCCCTCGGCTATGGCATGCGTCGCAGACGTAATGCCCCTCGGGACAATAAATCATCGCCGGGAATTCATCGCCGCAGAAATTACAGCGCTTTAGTACCTCTTCTGTACCGTAAACCAGAGGTTTGCCGCAGACGCCGCAGTTTTCCTGGGATTTCTTGATCATCGTTCAGTACTCATTTATTGGTGCATGTATGGTGCCGCAAAGCTGGTCATAATGGCGCATCATCAGTTGAATATCCTCCCAGCAGC
>CAIWTG010000187.1 GCA_903915565.1 uncultured Chloroflexota bacterium | reverse complement strand
TGAGGGCCTTTCCTCCGCCAATCAAACACCGGAAGGAATCCAACCTGTTTCAGGGTGTGTTATAGACCCTGATAACAGACGAATCCTAGAAATTAACTAAGACGGCAATCCGGTCAGCAACCCTATACGCTCCTGACCTTCGCTAATCTGCCAGCCATTGCGGGCATTGTAGTATAAGTACCACTTTCTCTCTTGCTCACGATACCTGACGTCGCAGGCATAGATGTGGCTTTTTCGCCATCCGCTCGAGGGTCTGATAATCGGCTCCTTTATTAGCCTATCCCAATGGGCGCCATCGATTGATTTAAGAACGATTATTGCGGAACCGCTTTGCTTTTTCATTTCGTCCCAATATATACCGTTTTCAAATCCAACGAGGCCATCTTCACATTGCAGGACTTTGATGGACCCGCAACTAAGGTTACACCACGAGTCTTTTTGGTTCACCGTAATGACAGGCTGCGCTAACGATTTATAAGGGCCATCGATAGACGCTGAGGATGCCAGCCCGATGGAATCCGGCTCGTTGAAACCGCAATCGGGGATGAGGACAAGCGAGGCACTGTAGTAGAGCTGGTAAGTGCCGTCACGCTTAATAAGGCATGGGTTGCTAACTGATTTATTACCGTCCGAGGTGTGCCAACTCAATAGCGGACTGATCAACGTCACCGGTGCGGACCATTTTTTCAGGTCTTTAGACCTGCTCATGGCAATTTCAGAATACCACTTCCTGCCTTTGATCCAAGACAATACAAGTGACAGAGGTCTGTATTTTTCATAAAGCAGATAGAAGACGTCATTTTCGCGATACAGATATGGTCTCATGACGTTAGCGATGACGACTCCCCGGTCGTCCCATTTAATTCCGTCTGAGGAAATAAAGTGATGGATACCCCAGACAGAATGTGCAAATAAATGCCATTTTTTATCCGGTGAATTTTCGGGAAAGATGAATGTCGGGTCGGCCAGAACAGGTGAAAAAGTTGGATGATCGATCAGGTAGTTTTGCGAGTAATCACTCCAGCGTATCGATCTTATATCGTCTATTTTCATCTTGCCTCCTCCACTATGCAGGATAAGGGATAAGCTCTATCTGCGGGATAAAACGCTCAACGTCGGAGCGATGGCAATCCGCCGTGGCGGGAGTCAGACAAACGGCTGCAGCTGCGGCAAATCCCAATCGCAAACCCTCTTCTATTGGCTTGCCTTCAGATAACGCAACAGACAAACCAGCCAGGACCGCATCTCCGGCACCCGCAGTGCTGACTACCGGTACCTTCAAGATGGGAATGCGATAAGATCGCCCAGAGAGGACGGCCAGCGCTCCATCAGCACCGAGCGTGATAATGAACATAGTCCCATATTTCGCATATAGCTCCGTACCCACACGGTAGGCAGATTCGATGGTAGTTACGCTCTGCCCGGACAACTCGGATATCTCATCAATATTCGGCTTGGCAATGGTCGGGCGTCCTTCCATACCTGCAATAAGGCCGGGACCGCTGGCGTCAAAGACCACAGGCAGACCAGCAGAACGTACCTGCTTGACGAGAAAAGCGTAGAAAGAAGGGTCCACGCCCGGGGGCAGACTGCCGCCGATAAGCGCACCAC
>CAIWTG010000186.1 GCA_903915565.1 uncultured Chloroflexota bacterium | reverse complement strand
GGCTGTGAAAACCCCGTCCGGAGCAAGGCCAAATAGGGGAACTTAAGGCGCCCGGCCTGTTCCCGGGTTGGCCGCATGACCCTTCCGGTAACGGAAGGGCTAGATGGATGGTCACCGTCCTTCCCCGATGGGGAAGGATACAGAACTCGGCTTACAGGTTTACTTGGCTCATTTTTAGCATTAAATACTGCTGCTAAATATAGTATAATGTAGTTTAAGATTACGATATGTGGAATAGAATATTACGCTTCTTAAGATTAAAAAAGGTTGTGGTGGTGACGGGGGGTTGTTTCGACCCCGTGCACCAGGGGCACATCAGGCTTTTCAAAGAAGCCAAAGCCCTCGGCGATGAACTCGTCATCCTGTTAAACAGCGACGAGCAGGTAAAAATGAAAAAAGGCGTCAGCTTCTATCCCACCCAGGAAGAGCGCAAAGAAATACTGGAAAGCATAAAGTACGTCGATAAAGTCATCATCGACCCCGGCAATGACGTGACCTGCGAGGACGCCTTAAGGCTGGTGAAACCCGACATCCTGGCTAAAGGCGGTGACCGCGTGGCCGGAGCCATGCCGGAAATAGAACTAAAGGTTTGTGAAGAGTTGGGGATTGAGGTAATTTATAACGTCGGCGGGGAAAAAGTGCAGTCCAGCTCATGGCTGTTGAAGAGAGCCAAGGAAACCGCCCACAAAAGCAAGAAATAGCCCCGCCAAGAAACCGCACTAAAACAAAGTCCACTCATTTTGCCAGTCATTCGCTCCATAGATTTCCGAGCAATCTTTTTCTCCTTGAACAAGTTTTATATGATATCATTACTTATATAAGAGAATCACCGTTGCCATGATAGAAGGAGAATAATCCCATGTTCAAGTCGCCAAAGTTTATCATCAGTTCCCTGCTGGTTATAGCCATCATCCTCGCTTTTGGCTGTGTCTTTTTCGCTTGTGAAAGCCGCACCGCCGTAAGCGGCCCGGAGACCATCAACCAGGCGTGGGACTTATTGTTGAACCATTACGTCGACCAGAGCAAGCTAAACTCCGATAACATGACCAACGCCGCCATCCAGGGCATACTGGACACCATAGGCGACCCCCACATGGCTTATATGACCCCAGCGGAGTACAACCAGTTCACCGAGAGCTTGCAGGGGCAGTACGCCGGTATCGGCACAGTTGTCAGCACGGACAACGATACCATTGTAATCATCAGCGTTTACATCAATTCTCCGGCGGAAAAAGCGGGGGCAAAAGCGGGCGACGTCATTATGGAGGTCAACGGCGAATCGATTGCGGGTCTAAGCCTTGACCAGGTGGTAGCGAAAGTGCGCGGCCCAGCAGATACCACCGTAACGCTCCAGGTCCTTCACAAGGGCGATACCGAGCCGGTAACACTGCAAATGACCAGAACTACTTTGCCCATACCCAGCGTTTATTACACGATGAAGGGCACGATTGCCTACATCGGCATCAGCCAGTTCACCGAGCGGACAGAAACCGAAATAGCCCCCATCATTACCCAGCTAAAGGCGGCGAAAGCGACCGGCATCGTTCTCGATTTACGGGGTAATACGGGTGGTTACCTGGATATTGCCGTCCAGGTCGCCAGCAACTTTATTCCCACGGGTGTCATCGCCAAGGTAAAAAACAGCGACGGAACGACACAAATTTATAATGCTGTGGAGGGGGAGGAAACGACCGACCTGCCCATGGTAGTGCTGGTAGACCATTACACCGCCAGCGGCTCCGAAGTAGTATCCGGGGCATTACAAGACTATGGCAGAGCCCTGATTGCCGGCACGATTACTTACGGTAAAGGGAGCGTTAACCAGCTCTACCAGCTCGATAATGGTTCGGGACTCTATATCACCATCGCGCGGTGGCTGACTCCCCACGACCGACTTATCGAAGGACAGGGCATTATACCCGACTTCTCACTGGATATAACGGGTACGGATGAACTACAATGGGCAATAAACTACTTGTCGAGTAACCATTCAGTATAGGGAGGCAAGCGTTATGGCCGACGACCTTAATTGCACGGTTAATCAGGCAACAATTTCCGTTATCCAGGGAGACATTACCCATCAAACGATCGACGCCATCGTGAACGCCGCCAACTCCAGTTTAATGGGGGGAGGCGGGGTTGACGGGGCGATACACCGCGCCGGCGGCAGCGCCATTTTGGAGGAGTGCATCAAAATCGTCGCCAAGCAGGGTCACCTGCCGCCCGGCAAAGCCGTCATCACCACGGCGGGGAATATGAAAGCCAAACACGTGATTCATACGGTGGGACCCGTCTGGCACGGGGGGCACCAGGACGAAGCGGCAGTGCTCGCCAGCGCGTACCGGGAGAGCCTGAAATTGGCGGCGGCCAACAAACTGGGCAGCATCTCTTTCCCTTCCATCAGCACGGGGGCTTACGGCTATCCGGTCAAAGAAGCAGCGATGATAGCCCTCAAAGAGACGGCGGATTTCCTGGCTAAAGCCACGTCCATCAAAGAGGTGGTTTTCGTTCTCTTTGACCCGCATACGTTTGAAGCGTTCGGTAACGCCCTGCAGCATGTGGCCAGAGAGAAGAAGTGATACCTTAACAACCTTTTCCCCTGACCTCCTCTCCGCTGGCAGAGAGGAATGAGATTACACCACCCCGCCAGATTCTTCATTTCGCTCCAGAATAACAAGGTAGCAGGGTAGGGAATGGAGATTGAAAATCACCTGACTACAGACTGCTAAACGCAATTAATGTATGTTATGATACTAATAATATTCAGTTCATTCAGGAGACAAATAAACAATGCTTGTCGTGATGAAAAATGACGCCACCGAAGAACAGGTGCAAGCCGTCATCAAAGAGATTGAGAAGATGGGTTACCGCGGTGTGCCGATGCCCGGCGCTTTAAGAACAGCCGTCTGCATCCTGGGGAACAAAGGGTCAATTGATGCGGCGCGGCTGCTGGCGATTGACGGCGTGAAGGAAGCCATACCGGTCACCAAACCCTATAAACTGGTCAGCCGCGAGACGCATCCCGACGCCACAGTGATAACAATCGGGGGTATTAAAATCGGGGGTGGGGAACCAATCGTCATGGCGGGGCCCTGCGCTGTAGAGACCGAAGAGCAGGCGATAACCATCGCTAACATCGTAAAAAAAGCCGGCGGCAAAGTATTCCGTGGCGGGGCTTTCAAGCCGAGGACATCTCCCTACAGCTTCCAGGGGCTAGGGGAAAAAGGGCTTAAAATACTGGACAAGGTGCGCAAGGAAACAGGCCTGTTAATTATTACCGAAGCGACGGACACCGACAATTTACCGCTGGTGGAGAAATACTCCGACATTATACAAATCGGGGCGCGGAACATGCAGAATTATTCGCTGTTGCGGCTGGCGGGGCAGGCAAAAAAGCCCGTCCTCTTAAAACGCGGGATGGCGGCGACAATTGAAGAGTGGCTGATGGCGGCGGAATACATCATGAGCGAGGGAAACACTAAAGTAATCCTCTGCGAGCGAGGCATCCGCACCTTTGCCGATAACACGCGGAATACCCTGGATTTAAGCGCGATACCGGCGATTAAAGAAGCCAGCCACCTGCCGATAATCATCGACCCGTCACACGCGGCGGGGCGGCGGGATTACGTGATATCACTATCGCGGGGGGCGATAGCGGTGGGGGCGGACGGACTGCTCATCGAGGTGCATAACGACCCGGCGCACGCATTATCGGACGGGGTGCAGTCGCTGTACCCGCAGCAGTTCGAGCAGCTGATGAAAGAAACCAAGAGACTCAAAGAGTATTTATAACAATAAAAAGGAGTAACTAATGAGCAAGTACCCGGTTGACATCAGGGGAGACCTATCGGCACCCCCGGCCAGAGGCTGGTGGCTAATCAAGTGGCTGCTGGCAATCCCGCATTACTTTGTCCTGTTTTTCCTGGGGATCGCTTTCATCTTCGTGAGCATCATCGCGTTTTTCTCTATCCTATTTACCGCCAAGTATCCGAAGGGGCTTTTCAAATTCAATACCGGTGTGATTCGCTGGAGCTGGCGCGTCGCTTTCTACAGCTACAGCGCACTAGCGACAGATAAGTATCCGCCATTTAGCCTGGAGCCAGACAAGAATTACCCCGCCGATATCACGATACCCTATCCGGAAAAGCTTTCGCGAGGCCTGGTGCTGGTGAAGTGGTGGCTGCTGGCGATTCCGCACTATATCATCCTTGGCACGGTTTCCGGAAACAGCTGGGGCAAAGGCGGCTCAAATATCATTGTTGTCCTGGCAATCTTCGCAGCGATTTACATATTGTTTACAGGGAAGCCGTATCCTAAAGACATCTTTAAGCTGGTAATAGGCTTTAACCGCTGGGTTTACCGCGTGCAGGCTTACACCTCGCTGATGACGGATGAATATCCGCCATTCAGACTGTGGGACGATTAAGTAATTAGTAGTTTGTATTTAGTAATTTGGGAGGGGGCAAAGAACGATGCCCCTCCATTGTTTTTTAGGGAAAACGGTTGGGTAGTTGGGGGGGATCTTTACACCCTCATCCCAAACAGCATTTTGAGTCTTAGCGTTAGGATACCCCACCAGCCCACGCGGGCGGACATGATTTTCATAAATTCGGCGTCTTTATCCTTCGGGGGGACTAAAGCGACGTCTTTTTTAACGAGTCGGGTGGCTTTGGCGGCGCAGGTAATAACGCAATTGCCGCAGCCGATACAGCGGTCGAGGTTAACGACGGAAATATTATTGACTATAGTCCTCGCCTCCAACTGGCATCGCTTAACGCACTCGCCGCAGGCTTTACAAAGCGCGGCGTCAACCGTCACGTAGTAATTCGAGGCGTACATGAGGGCGGGTTTAGGGGCTTTCTTGAGCGTGGAGAGGAGCATACAGCAATCGCCGCAGCAGCAACAGATAGCCTCCGGCTTAAGGGAATTTTCCGGCTGGAGGATAAAGCCAGCCTGCTCGGCTTTTTCTAAAATGCCTAAAGCCTCGTCTTTACTAACGTAGCGGGCGATACCCATCTCTACATACTGGCGGGCGTGGTCGGGGCCGATTTGCAGGCAGGTCTCGCGGATATCGGAGTACTTGCAGGTGGCGCCCTGCATATCGCGCGTCTGGCGGCACATACAGTTGGCGACGGCAAAGGGGCCGGGGGAAGCTTCCAAAAGGCTTCTAACGTCGTCGTAGGTGGCGACGGAGTGCTTTTCCGGAATGGGGATAGAGCGCGCCACAGGGACAGTGCGGAGCTGGGGAATAGAGCGGCTACCAGTGTTTTCAGCGCGGGCAAAGGCTTCTTTATGATATTGGTCGAACACATCCATGAGGTCTTTAGTAACGCGGTTGACCTGGAAATCTATAATGCCGCCGGCGGACATACCGGCGTTTTTAAAATGCTTCTCTTTAAAGCCCTCGGAGTAAGCCAGGATAAGGCCTTTATGCGCCATGTCGTCCAGGGCGGCTCTTAATTCGTTTAAAGACATAGCGACGCCGCTTTTTTGCAGGCGGTGGTGAATTGTTTTGGCTGACTCCAATTTGATGGTGGAAAGGTGGACGGCGATTTGGGCGTGGAGGGGGATAAAAAGCTTTTTGAGCAAAGTGACTTCAATGCCGGAGGGGGTGGCAGGAAAGCCGACGGGGCCTTTATCCAGATGCTGCTGGAGGGCACGGTAATACTGGTCGTTGTTTTTCATATTACCTCCAATTATGGGGTTGGCAACGGGGGCAAAAATAAGTTCCCCTGCCGCGAACAACAATGCGTCGGATGGGCGTGCCGCAGCGGGGGCAGTCTTTTCCCACGCCATGAGCGACGTTAAATTCGTCGTGGGCGGAGCCGGGCGCGCCGTCCGGGCGGATATAGTTGCGGACGCTGGCGCCTTTGTTTTTCAGGGCTTTTTGCAGGACAGATTGTATCGCCTTATAGAGTCGGACAATTTCTGCTCTGGAGAGTTTGTTCGCTGGTTTTTCCGGGTGAATTTTAGCTTCAAAAAGCGACTCATCGGCATACATGTTACCGATGCCGGCGATAATTGACTGGTCGAGGAGGACGGGCTTAACGGGGGCCGTTCTTTTACTCAAAATATTTCCCAGGGCGGCGGGGGTAAAGTCGTTATCTAAAGGTTCAGGGCCGAGCCGGCTAGTGACCGCTGCGGCATCTTTTTCGAGCCACATTTTGCCAAACTTACGGGGGTCGTGGAAATATACCGCTTTGCCGTTATCAAGATGCAGGATAGCGCGGGCAAATTTGGTGTCTTTTGAGTTCATCACTAAAGAGCCGGTCATTTTCATGTGCATGACGAGGTAAGAGCCGCCGCTCAAATGAAAGAAAAGGTATTTACCGCGGCGCGTTAACGAGGTGATTTTTTGTCCAACGACCTGTTTTTTAAAATCCTTAACCGCGGGTTTTTTGACCATCCTATCCCAAAGCACGTCTATGCTTTTTATAGTGCGGTTAAGGACGTGGGGGAGGAGTTCGTTTTTGATAGTTTCGACTTCAGGGAGCTCGGGCATTATTTCATTTCTCCCCAGTTTTTCCCCACCTTGGTATCAACCTTGATGGGGACGTCTAACTTGATGGCGGAGTCCATGATATCGGGGACGAGCTTACGCATATAGTCCAACTCGTCGTCGGGGACTTCAAAGACAAGCTCATCATGCACCTGAAGGAGCATTTTACTTTTAACGCGCCGCTGACGCATTTCCTTATAAAGATTAATCATCGCCACTTTTATGATATCGGCGGAAGTGCCCTGCACCGGCATATTAATCGCCATGCGCTCGGCGGCTTCACGCACCTGGCGGTTAGCGGAATTGATGTCGGGGATATAGCGGCGGCGGCCCAAAAGCGTTTCCACGTAACCATCGCGGCGGGCTTTTTCTTTGGTATCATTCAGGTATTTAGTAACACCGGGGTATTTTTCAAAATATGCCTTGATAAATTTACTGGCTTCCTCGCGGGAAAGCTCGGTGGCCTGCTCCAGACCATAGTCGCTCATGCCATAGATAACGCCGAAGTTGACGGTCTTGGCAAAGCGCCGCATGTCCTTGGTGACCTCGTCTTTACCGACGCCAAATAGTAATTGCGCCGTGGCCGAGTGAATATCCTCGTCGTTACGGAAGGCGCGTACAAGGGCTTCGTCCTTTGAGAGATGAGCTAAAGCGCGTAAATCAATTTGAGAATAGTCGCCGGCCAACAGACTAAAGCCCGGGGCGGCGATAAAAGCCTGGCGGACCTGCCCCCCCAATTCGCCCCGCACCGGAATATTCTGCATATTAGGGTCGGAGGAAGAAAGACGTCCGGTGGAGGTGCGGGTCTGGTTAAAGCTGGTATGAATCCGTCCGGTTTTGGGGTTCACCAGCTCCGGCAGGGTATCAATATAGGTGGATTTGACCTTGCTGTACTGGCGGTATTCCAGAATATCTTTGGCGATGGGGAATTGCTCCGCCAGCGTTTCCAGCACCGAAGCCTCGGTGGAATATTTGCCGCCGGAGCGGCGGGCGGCGGGGATGTTAAGTTTTTCAAATAAAATTTTGCCCAGCTGAGCGGGGGAATTGATGTTGAACTCCTCGCC
>CAIWTG010000185.1 GCA_903915565.1 uncultured Chloroflexota bacterium | reverse complement strand
ATCCTGCTGCGGCTGGAGCGCCCGTAGTTGGGGCGGAGGAATTTCGGATGCTTTCTCTTTTTGATTGCCATGATAATCACTTATTCCTCTACTTCGTAAAACCCGTCCTGGAAAACGCGCGAGTCGCGGTTGCGGATTTTTGTCGCGGACTTTACATAATAGTTATAGCGTTAACCGATTAGATAACACCTTCGTCGTCAAGTTTGTTGATTTCTACTTCGGTATATCCCAGCATATCGCTAAGAATTTCATGTGTATTTTCTCCGAGGAAGGGCGCTGGATAGTCTATGCGCCCGGGTGTTTTAGAAAGCTTGAACAGGGAGCCGGGCGCTTTGACCTTACCGGAAATCGGCTGGTCCACCTCGATAATCATATTGCGGCTATCCAGCTGTTCATCGCGGCAGACTTCGTCGAACTCGGGCAGTCTGGTGCACGGCACGTCGGCTTTCTTTAGAATGTCCTGGATGTCCTGGGTTGTCTTGGTCTTCGTCCAGGCAGCTACTAAATCATCAATTTCCTGGCGGTGTTGAAAACGCTCGTTCTGGTTAGCTCCAAACGGCGTATCAATAAGGTCCTTGCGTCCCATGGCAGTATAAAGCCGGTGCACCTGTGAAAGCACGCCGGCGCTAATGTAAACCCGACCGTCCTTAGTCGGGTAGAGGTTGCAGGGAATCATGGCAGCGTGCTGATTGCCCAACCGCGGCGGGATAACCTTATTCAGCCAGTAGTAGGGCGCAAATTCAATGGAAGACAACTGCCAGATACTGTCCTGCATACTGATATCGATTACCTGGCCTTCGCCGGTTTTCTGGCGGTGCATCAATGCGCCGACGATGGATATCGTGGCAAACATGCCGGAAGAAAAATCGCCGATGGACACGCCGCACCGGGTGGGGTTATCCGGATAACCCGTTACCTGGGTCATACCGCCCATGGCCTGGGCAACCGGGTCGAAACCGGGATAGTCGCGTTTGGGGCCTGTCTGTCCGTAGGCGGAAATCGAGGCGTAAATCAATTTGGGATTGATGGCGCACATTGTTTTGCTGTCGAGTCCCAGTTTATCCATCGTTCCCGGACTAAAATTCTCCACCAGGACGTCAACTTTTTTTACCAGTTCCTTACAGATATTGCGTCCCTTGTCTGTTTTTAAATCAATCGTCAGGCTTTTCTTGCCGCGGTTTAAAATGATAAAAGGTCCGCCTTCGCCGCCCTCGGTATGGGGAATATCATAACGGATAAGGTCGCCGGCCTCCCGTCTTTCCACTTTAATAACCGCTGCCCCCAGGTCCTTTAAAAGCAGGGTGCAGAATGGCCCCGAGTATACCGAGGTGAAATCCAGAACTTTAATGCCTTCCAGAATACTGGGCATGGTTCCCTCCTCAAGATTTGGATATAAAGTTATAACAGAAACGGCGCATTGCCTTTTTGGATTAACCTATTATAACACTAATAATTCTAGATTTGTAGGATGAAAACGAAACAAATGCATCATATATAAAGCAAAGAACTAAATGGTAAATGTGTT
>CAIWTG010000184.1 GCA_903915565.1 uncultured Chloroflexota bacterium | reverse complement strand
GATGAGCAGTTGCCGCTGCCGTGCGTCCATCTGTATCATTGAATTGACCACACCATCGATGAACGATTGGAAATTAACGCCCGTGATGCCTTGCTTGACCGATTCCTGCATGGATTTCCGGAACATGTCCTTCACCTGGTTGAACACCGGCTCCACGATGCTGCTGAATAACTGCGCTTTGTTAGGGAAGTAGTTATAGGTATTACTTACGCTAATGCCGGCCGTTTTAGCGATTGTCCGCATGGACGCCTTCTCATAGCCGGCGTCGGCAAACTCTTTGACTGCGGCTTCTATGATGTTGTTTCTGATTTCGTCTTTAAGCGTTTGCATTAGCTAACACCTGTTCGTGATAATAGCACACAAAACTAGTGAAAACAATACCTTGTTACTGATGGGATTGTTGATAAATGGAAAAGTGGGTGGCTAGATTTTGCACCAGCCGCCCCTATGATGTTCTCTATTGTACTTTAAGGTCGCTGACGGCCGCTCCACTGATGTCCACTACCGCCGCCCCGCCGTCAATCAACAGCGCCGCGCCGGTCATAAAGGACGATTCCTCGCTGGCTAAAAAGCTGCAGATGCCGGTAATTTCGTGGGGTTTGCAGACACGCCGCAGCGGCACGTTATGAGAAAAGTAGTCCAGCGCGCCCTGCTTATCCGTTTTTAACGCTTTAGCCATCGGCAGTATCATCTCATCGAGCAGTTCGGTATCAGTGCCGCCGGGGCAGACCGCATTGACGCGGATTTTATACTGCCCGTAGTCCAGCGCTACCTGTTGCGATAGCATTATCAGGCCGGCTTTAGCGGTGTTATAGGCTGGGCAGGCGGGCAGGCAGCGCGTGCCGCCCAGCGAGGCGATATTGATTATCGAGCCACCGCCGTTCTTTATCATATAAGGGATGGCGAAGTGCGTCAGCAAGAAGGGTCCGGTGAGATTAATGTCAATAACAAAACGCCAGTCCTGCGGTGCTAAATCGGCCGCCCGGCCCTTAACGTCCGCGGCGGCGTTATTGACGAGTACGTCGATTTTTCCGCCGAACTTCACCGTCTCCTCGACCATCCGCTTGGCGTCCTCATCTTTAGAGACGTCCCCCGGGCAGATGGCTACCGAACCATTGGGGAAGGTTTTAGCCGCTTTCTCCAGAGTCTCCTTGTTGCGACCGGAAATGACTATTTTCGCGCCGTCATCGACAAAGCGTTTGGCGATAGCGAGGCCGATGCCTCGGCCGCCCCCGGTAATTAAGGCTACTTTTCCTTTTAAGTCCATTTCTGTTTTACCTCCTCATTTTTCTTTTGGTGGTGGTGGGTCGTCTTCCCTCTCGCCGGTCAGCGAAACCGCCATGCAAACGTATGGCCGTTCTATTTTATTGGTGACTATCGGGCAATGCCAGATTCCCGCCGGGGCAATCAGCACAAAGGGCTTATCGAAGGTGTATTTTTCCTCCTTGCCCAGCTCGCCGATAGATATTTCCACCTCGGCGCCCAATTCGTCCAGGTGATGCGGGTCCGTCCCGATAAAGAACACCGCCTCGTCATATTTATGCACGTGAGGCTTGCGGGACATGCCCGTTATGCCGGTATTATACCCGCAGGCGTAAATGACGTGGAGCTTTAAGCCACCCAAGTCTTTTGCCCCCACCCCGAATAAAGGTCCCACCGGCGTTTTGTGAAAGGGAATCTCGGCTACATACTTGGCGTATTTCTGTTCTGCCATTATTTCTCCTTTATCTTCTTTCTTAAATCCGCCAGCATTTTGTTGACGCGCTTACGGTGGGCTGGACCGCCGGGTCCGGGTTTTAGCTTGGGGCTGTAAGACATCTCGGCTAGATTTTCTAGCACCATCGGGATTTTCTGGAAGGGTATGGAAATCAGGAAGAGCCCTGGCGGAAAGATGTTTAATGCATTCATGCCCATCCCGAGGCCTGTAATGTAATAATTCAACTCGCCGCTAACCACCGGGTAGACGTAAATCCAGGCGCAAGCTATTACCGGCGTCGCTTTACTGACGAACGGCACGCCTGTGGAATAATTGACCGACCGTAATATCGTTTGCGCTTGCGGCAGGTCGGCGGTGATTACCAGTAAATCGGGTTCGAAGGTCATTTTATCCACCGATGAGAATACCACGTATTGTACAGAATTTTTAGGCATATAAGGAAGGTAGTTATACAAGGCGCGGCAGGCGTTGGCGCTTTTAAAGAGCACATCTTCTTCGCCCAGCACCCCGCTAATCAATACCGGGTCGGGTTCGGCCATGCCCAGTATCATCTGCTCTATCCCGACGCATACCCAGTCATCCGGGGCTACATAAAAAGAGTTGCCCTGCTGCGCTTCTTTAAGCATTTCACAGAAATTTAGTTCTTTGGCGATTCTTTTTATGCCTTTCGGTTTAATCGCGGTGAACTTGACGCCCACCGGCTTTCTTTCAAATTTGAATTTATCCAGCACGGAATAATCGCGCATTTTGGTTACCATATCAGCCTCCTGAATTACGGTCAAATTTTCCCCGTTAGTTTTATTGCCATCTGCATATGGGGTTTCTCAAATTTTTTCCAGCTTAAACGTCCGTGCGGCACGTTACGTGGGATAAACAGGGCGGTGGTTGCGGTGATTAAGTGCCCTTCGTCGCCCATGTACCCCTCGATTTCACCGCCTAGATATTCCGGGTGTTCCGGGTCGGTGCCGATGTTCAAAATGACTTCATCGTAGTCGTGCGACTCCATGGCCATATGCATCGGGTTGGGCTTGGGTTGCTCCTTAATCCAGTTGTACATGATATTGATGTTGCAGCCGGGCACCAGGTCGTTGCTCATCAGCCAGCCGCCGGGCCAGTTGCCTTTTCTGGACAACGTTACCCTGTATTTATCGTATTTTGATTCGGCCATGGCAATATGCCTCCTTACCGGGAGATAATCGGGTAGTCCCCCATATAATAAAATTGTTGCTGGGGATATTCAAGTTGGATTGGCGGAGAAACTCTAGGAAACACTACGCCAGATATTGCTTTTGTAGTTCGGGGTCGTACTTAGCGCGTCGGCCGGGACACTTTAGCTGTGTGCAGAGCTGGCAGCTTAAAAATCCGCTCTCGTTAGCAAAGATAAATCCGGAGCGACTTTTTATCGGCCTCATTACCCCGCCCGCTGTTAGTGATACCCCGATTTGGCTCTGCGGGTCTTTAAATAGACTGAATAGCGGCTTTTGCTCGCCGATGGTAAAGTCCTCAATTTCCCCCGGGTTCAACAGGGCGTACCGGGGGATATTGTATTTTTCACTGATGTATGAAGCCAGGTAGTCCACGGCGTTGACCAGCGCTGCGGTCTTGATACCGTCCAGAGCGAATTGCTTCATCATTTCCTGCGGCGGGATGGGCAGGTTATCCAGCTCCTTCCCGACGGTAACGATAAACGGATATACCGAGTCCCGACCCTGTAGTAGTTTCTGCAACACCTTGCTCTTAAATGGCACGCCGTCAATTTCCACGGTGGCGTTATCAATGATTTTGGGATGAGCTATCCGGTAAATCCCCAGTGGGCGGGCAATTTCCCGCGCCTTTTCCGCCAACTCCAGAGCCATGTCGCCCAGCCGGTCGCCCATTCTGCCCGTGCGCAGTCGTTTGGCTACTGCTGCTACGTCCAGCACGACGGGTATTTCTAGTTTGAATTCTGCTTGTTCTGCCATATCTCTATTGAGAATAAAGAATCGGCATTAGACTGTCAAATAGCGGGCTGAAAAAGTTGATTGATGTGGCGGCTAAGGAGTAAAATCAGGGACAGTCTAGTATAACAATGTTACTATCTGAAGGAGGGCCCCGCCGATGAGAGCCGCCTTTATCGTTGCCCCCCGTAAGTTTGAGATAAGGGATATCCCCATGCCCCACTTTACCCCCGACGAAATGCTGGTAAAAATCGAGGCTTGCGGCGTCTGTTCTAGCGATATGCCGGGCTACGTGGATTCGCAGAGCGAGGAGATGAAAAAGCATAATCCCTTCCCGCGGCGGGCAGGGCATGAGCCGGCCGGCACGGTCGTGGAGGTGGGGAGGAACGTTAAAGGATTCAAGGAAGGCGATAGGATTACCGGCTTCTGGCCGGCTGACTGTTACGCCGAGTACACCGCCTGCGACCCCAATAACCGCACGGCGCGCGGCCACGGTTCGGTCATTGAGAAGATTCCCGACGGCGTTCCCTTTGAATATGCCCTCGGCGAGCCGCTAATGAGCATTACGTCCATCACCCGCACGGCCACCCCGGAGTTCGGCGACTACGTTTTTCAGATTGGGGCGGGCTTTATGGGGTTGGGCATTATCGCCGGCGTCTCCAGCCCTAAAATCAGGGAATATATCGTCGCCGACCTTGATGACGGACGGCTCAAGCTGGCTAAAGAACTGGGCGCTACCATCACCCTCAACCCCAACAAAGTGGACGTCGTTAAAGAGGTCATGAAAATCACCGGCGGGCGCGGCGTTGATGTGGCTATCGAAGTAGTCGGCCATCCGCCGGGCGTTAAAATGGTCGGCGAGGTTATTAAGACCAACCGCGCCAAAATCATCATGGTCGGCTGGCACCAGGCGCCGGACACTTATGAGCTGTTCAGCTGGATAAAATGCCCCATCATCTACAGCCCGCAGGGCATCGGCATGTCCACGGATTACCAGAGTGAGTTGACACGCGCCATGTGGGCGGTGAAAAACAACGTCTTCCCCATGAAAAAACTGGTGACGCATAAGTACAAGCTTGAAGATATTGATAAGGCTTTCCAGGACAATTTAAAAAGAACGCCCGGTTACATTAAGGGCGTAGTGATGCCCTTTATGAAGTGAAAGAATCGGGTTTGACACTTTTACGCTGTAAAGCTACACTGGGGGTTGGTGCGGTCTGCGCCGCTATATCGCGATACATAGAAAGGAATCAACATGGCTAAAAAGAAATCATTTACCAAACTCCAGCACGTGGGAGTGGTCGTCAAGGATATTAAAAAAGCCATTAAGTACTTTGAGGCTTTAGGCATCGGACCCTTTACCGCGCCGGGAGTTAAGCCGGGCCAACCCCCGATTTTCTCCATACCGTTTAAGGGCGAACTGCACGGTAAGCCCGCCGAATGGACGACCACCATCAGCTTTGCCAAAATGGGCGACGTTGAACTGGAATTGCTTGAACCCACCAAAGGCAAACAGGCGCTTAAAGAGTCGCTGGACAAAACCGGTGAGGGACTCCACCACATCGGCTTTTTGACCGACGACCTTGATGCGGAAATCGCCAACTTCAAGAAAAACGGCGTCGGCATCTGGACTTTAGCCCGCGAGGCAGGCGGCGGCGGTTTCCTTTACTCCGACCCAACGCCCCTCGGCGGTATAGCCATAGAATTCAGAAAAATCGGCAAGCCGCCTAAAAAATAACCAAACGACGCAAGGAGACACAACCATGAAAGCAGCCGTCACCCGCACTGCGGGTGTTATTAAAATGGAAGAAGTGCTCGACCCCGTTATGAGCCCCGACCAGATAAAAGTAAAAATAGTATATGCCGGCCTCTGCGGTACCGACCCGGAGAATCTTGAGCAACGATTCGGCTTGATGCCGCCGGAAGCCTACAAACAGGCGCGCATTTTGGGGCACGAAGCATCCGGCACTATTGCCGCCATCGGTAAAAATATCAAAGGCAATTTTAAAGTAGGGCAGCGCGTGGCGATGAACTTCCGCAGCGCCTGCGGGCATTGCTATTACTGCCAGAACGGCATGGAACATTTCTGCCGCACGGCTGAAGGCTCCTCCGGCTCTTTCGCAGAATACGCCGTTTACCCGGAAAGCGCTGTCTATGTCCTGCAGGATGAAGTTTCTCTGGAAGTGGGAGCGTTGCTGGAACCGGTATCCGTCGCCGTGCACGCTATTGACCAGGCGAAGGTCCGCACCGGCAGCACCGTGGCTATTTGCGGCGGCGGGCCCATAGGATTGCTCTGTCTGGAAATGGCTCTCAAAGCCGGCGCCACCAAAACGCTCCTCTCCGAACCCATTGCCGAAAAACGCGCCCTCGCCAAAAAGCTGGGCGCCGATGTCACCGTCGACCCCTTTAAAGAGGATATCGTCGCCGCCGGCAAGAAAGTGACGGACGGGCGCGGTTTTGATGTCGTTATTGACGCCAGCGGCAGCGTTAAAGCCGCTAAAGACGGTATCAACCTGGCGGATAATAAGGGTTTGATTCTCTGGGCTGCTGTCTACGGCAAGGATGTAGAAATCCCCGTATCGCCCTTCCTCTTATATGCTAAAGAACTGACCATCACCTCTACCTTTGTCTCGCCGTACTCCTTCCCGCGCGCTTTAGCCATGCTCCCCAAGCTCGAGTTAAAATCCCTGATTACTAATATTATTCCGCTTAAAGACATTCAAAAAGCCTTCGACCTGCATAAAAAAGGAAAATCTATTAAGATATTAATAAAACCCTAACTCTAGTAACTCTAAGGAGGTAATATGGCCGACCCAAAAGAAGTTAAGCGCCTGCAGACGCTGGCGTATGAAATGCGCAAAAAACTGATTACCCTGTGCGGGCATTATGAAGGCATCGTTCACATCGGGGGCGACCTTTCTGTGACTGACTTGCTCATCGGGCTCTATCATTACGGGATGAAAGTCGACCCGAAAAATATCAAGGCGCCAACCAGGGACCGTTTCATCCTTAGCAAGGGGCACGCCGCGGTTAGCATGTACATCGCGATGACCCTGCGGGGCTACTTCGATTTTGATGAGATTATGCGAACTTACGGCCGGCTGGGCAGCGCCTTCGGAGAACACCCCTGCAAAATTCAACTCCCCGGCGTAGAGTGTTCCACGGGCTCATTGGGACAGGGACTGGCGATTGCGGTAGGGTTGGCTTTCTCGGCCAGGGTGAAAAAAGAAACGCACCGCGTTTTCTGCATGATGGGCGACGGTGAGACCTGCGAAGGCGAGGTCTGGGAGGCAGCCAACACCGCCGGCTCTTATAAACTCGGCAACCTGGTCGGCATCGTCGACCGCAACAAGCAATTGATGACCAGCTTCGACGGCGACTACATCAACCTCGAACCCTACGCCGACAGATGGCGGGCTTTTAATTGGAACGTCATCGAGCTGGATGGGCATGACATGAACTCGATTGTTGACGCCATCGATAAAATACCGCCGATTACTAATCCCAAGCCTACTGTGCTGATTGCGCAGACGACTAAAGGCAGGGGTGTCTCCTATATGGAGCATCAAATCAACTGGCATGCCGGTTCGCTTAGTAAAGAAGATACGGAAAAAGCGCTGGCCGACATTGAAGCCAACTATGCCAAATTGGGAGGCGGTAAATAATGAAAGTCACCTGGAACTTCGGCAGCTTTTTATCAGCCCGGTCAGTGGCTGGCGATACCATCATTGAACTGGCAAAAAAATACCCCAACGTCTGGGCGATTACCGCAGACCAGGGCGGCGCCCTGAAGCAATATAAAAAAGATTTTCCGGAAAGATATATTGATGTAGGCATTGCCGAACAGAACCTGGCGGGTATCGCCGCCGGACTCGCGCTGGAAGGCAACATCCCGTTCATCTTCGGCATGATTCCATTTATGACAATGCGCGCCTGTGAGCAAAACCGCACGGCCATTTGTTATCAGGATTTGCCGGTTCGCTTTATCGGGACGGGCGGCGGGCTGACTTCCGGCGCCGGCTCCACCCATAACGCCATGGAAGATATCGGCATCATGAAGTCGCTGGTGAACATGACTGTCCTATCCATCGGCGACCCCAATATGGTGCGGGACATCATGCTCTTAAGTATGACCTATCCCCACCCACTTTACCTCCGCCTGGCGCAGGGCAAACAGGACCGCATGCTCTATGAGCCCGGCAAATATGAATTCAAAATCGGCATGGGTCTCACCGCCCGCGATGGTAAGGACGCCACGATTTTTGCCCATGGCGAAATGGTATTTGAAGCACTGGAAGCCGCGGACACCCTGGTGAAGGACGGCATAAAAGTCCGCGTTATTGATATGTATTCCATCAAGCCGGTGGATAAAGACTTGGTCATTAAAGCCGTTAAAGAAACCGGCAACGTACTGGTGCTGGAAGACCACCTGACGGATTGCGGCCTGGCGAGCGTTATTGCCGATGTCTTCGCCGATGCCGGCGTTTATCCCAAGAAATTCAAACGGCTCGGCATCCCGCAGGTTTACGCTGGCTTTGGCAGCGGCGAAGAACTGCGAAAAAAATACGGCTATGATAAAACCGCGGCAGCGTCAGCCGTTAAACAAATGCTCGAGTAGAGTTAAGTTTTAAAAAAAGTAAAGGAGTCATATGGCAAAAAAATGGGGAAAATGTCTGGTCAATAAACCCGGGAAGTATCCCGATGAGCTCAAGGGCAAAGTCGGCTCCGCAAGTAACCCGGTGCCGGGTGTCAAAGCCACCCACCTTATCACCGCCACCGATAAAGTCCTGCCGGGCTATTTTTACGTGGACACCACCTGGCTGTGGAGCGGCGCCGCTAAAGAACCCGTCGGTATACCGCATACCCACGATTATTCCCAGGTTGTCGGCCTTATCGGCGGTTATCCGGGCAACGACCAGGACCTTGACGGCGAAATCACCGTCTGGCTGGATGGCCACAAAGAGACCTTTACCAAAAATCACCTTATCTTCATCCCGCCGGGCGTCATTCACGGCCCGTTCCTGTTCACTAAAATCAACCGCCCGGTCTTGTTCCTGGTTATCGCCATGACCGGCCAGTATTCCAGCAAGCCCGCCGTCCAGCCCTCCCAGCCTTCGACTAAAAAACGCTATTCGTTGATGGACCACACCAAGGAAAACTTCTCCGTCGGCGGCGACTTTAAGGAACTCCCGCCCCCCAAGACGCCCATCACCACCAAGGGCGCCCGCGTCCTGCACATTGAGGACGATATGATTCCCGACTCTTTTTATGTGGATGTCGTGAAAATTTACAGCGGCACGGGCAACGCTCCCGCGCCGGAACACGTCCACGAATGGGCGGAACTGCTCGCTATGGTTGGCGCCAACCCCAAGAAGCCCCGTCGGATTGAGGGTGAGATGGCTATTTACCTTAACGGCGAATATCACGCCACCACCAAGAGTTCCTACGTCTGCATCCCCGCTGGGGTTAAGCACTGCCCCTGGGAGTTCCACGATATTAAGTACCCCACCGTTGTTTTTTCCGCCGGTCCCCAGGGCGAATACTCCGGTTCGCACAAAAAAGAAAAGACCAACAAGAAATAGTCTAGGTTAAAGAAAACTAAAAGCCCGTTCATCCTTTTTGGGTGGGCGGGCTTTTTGGTTATTTCCCCTCCCCGTGTGTTATAATTCCGCCAGCAATAAAAAATCGGAGGTCTGCGATGCCTAAACTGAAATATGCCAACTGCCTTATTCACGACCCCTCCCCTTTTCCCGATGAGCTTAAAGGCAAGACTGCCCGCAAAGACATTATCCCCGGCGTCAAAGTCACCCACCTCATGTCCAGCGACGCCGGCAAACAAAAAGGTTTCTTTTACGTGGACGCCTGCTGGCTCTGGGGCGGCGCTGCCAAAGAGCCCGTCGGAGTGCCGCATAAACACGACTTCGACCATATTATTGCTATCGCCGGAGGACATATTGACGACCCCCAAGACATGGGCGGTGAGGTAACCGTCTGGCTGGACGGCAACCCGGAAGTAATCAAGAAAAACAGCATCATCTTCATCCCGGCTGGCATGGTGCACGGCCCGATACTCTTTAACAAAATTGTCCGCCCCACCTTTTTAATGGTTGTCGCCATTACCGGCAAATACAAGCGAACCGTTGTGGCGCAGGTAAAGCCCGCCAAGAAAAAGAAGTACGCCATCGTTGACCATCTGTATAAGGATTTTTCCGTCGCTGCCAGCAAGAGGAAGGATATGCCCCCGCCGCCTCCCCGTAATCCCAACTTAAAGAGCGCCCGCATCATGCATATTGAAGAAGATATTGTTAAAGGGGCTTTTTATACCGACTTCGTCTGGATATTTAAAGGAACCGGCGGCGCGCCTGCCACGGAACACGACCACGAGTGGCCGGAGCTTATTGGCATGGCTGGGGCTGACCCCGCTCATCCCCGCAACCTGGGTGGGGAAATGTCTATCATCCTCGGCGACGAATACCACCCGACCAAAAAGAGCGTTCTTGTTTGCATCGCCAAAAAGACACGGCACTGCCCCTGGGAATTCCACGACATCCAGACGCCCACGCTGGTGTTTTCCGCCGGGCCGTCGCACATGTATACCGGTTCGCACAAAAAGGACTAGCCGCGCTTTGGTGTTACCCCTTTATCGGCTTTAACCCTGCCTCCAGCCGCGCGTCGTTAATGTGAATGAGGACGGCTTTTTCCAGGGGCATGCAGGTGAACCCGAAGTCCTTTTTCGCCAGCTTATCGCTTACCAGCCAAGGCAGCCCGCCGAGTTTTCCATCGGGGCCTACCGAGGGTTTTTTACCGAAGGTTATTTTGGCGTCGGGGATGTATTTCTTAATTGCCGCCGCCAGGTCTCGCGGGCTTACGGGCGGCCCGCCTACATTATAAACCGGGTGGGGGGACGACTTGGCTTTAATCAAAATCCTGGTGAACTCCGCCAGGTCATCCGCCGATACCAGCGAGGCCAGTTCCTTGCCGTCGCCTTCCATAGAAAAGGGTTTGCCCACCGCGCAGTTGGTGACCATGTCTCCCCAGTATTGCGCCGGCGACCGGCTGCCGAGTCCGTACCCGATGGTCGGGCGGACGCCGGTAAAGCTCATCCCGAACTGTTCGGTGTAATTATCCGCCAGTATCTCGGCGAGCTTTTTGCACACGGCGTAAGAATGCTGGGGATTGGTCTGGTCTTGTTCGGTTACGGGACGCTCGCCGTACATTGCCTGCGGACCGTACACGGTTTCCGAACTAGCGTAAACGACACGCTTGGCGCCCATGATTTTCGCCGCCTCGAAGGCATTGCTCACCCCCATCACGTTAACCTTTACCGCCAACCGCGGGTCGGTGGGGAAGCTGGCCGCTATCATGATAAACGCCCAGTTGATTATCCGGTCTATGTCATACTTTTTCATAGCATTAAGAATGTCTTCTATCTCTGTCACGTTCCCCCGGACGAAGTGAAATTTCTTGGCGTCTTTCTCAATCGCCTTCATGAACCATGCCGACGGCGGCATTAAATCTAAAGAGACCACGTTCTTGACGTCGCGGTCTTTAAGTAGATACATTACCGTTTTTCTCCCGAACATCCCGCTCCCGCCCGTGACTAAAATATTCATGATTCTCCTCCTGAAAATGGTTGCTTAAAGCCAATATAGCCCTATCTATCCCACGTGTCAAACGTATAGTTATACCTTGCGGATTTTTGGACTTAATGCCAGGAAAGAGACGCTTAAAAAGACGAGGATGGCCGCAAAACCGCCGATGGCCCACTGCACTCCAATTCCCTCCGCCAGCATCCCTACAAAGAACGTGCCCAGACCGCTTAAACCCTGGTTCATCATCAGGATACTCATCACTCTTCCCAGATAGTCGGTATCTGTTAGCGCCTGCAGCGCCGTCACTAAAGCAGTGCCGTGTACTGACTGCCCGATGCCGATAATTAACATGGCTGCGAGGGCAAGGTGCCAGGAATTGGAGCTGGCTAAAAGTACCAGACCCAGCCCCGAAACCGCGCCGCCGCAAAGCACCAGTATGCCGCGGTTTTTGTTGGGGATTGAAGCCATTACCAGTGAAGCCGCCAATGCCCCGACGCCGCATATGCTCTGGAGCACCCCCAGTTCAGTTGCTCCAACTTTAAGAACACCATCTGTGAATACCGGCAGCATGGTCTGGTAAGGCAAAAAAAGAATAATGTAGAAAATGGCGTAAGACCAGATGAGGAAGATGGTGCGCTGTTTCCAGATATACGCCAGCCCCTTGCCGGCTTCTGCCAGCGTGCTTTGACTCTGCCGGACCGTCCGAGGGGTTTCTGGGATAAAAGCCGTGAGGATTACCGCCAGCCCGTATAGCCCCGCCATAATATAAAACACTGCCGCGAAGTTCAGCGCATCGATGATGAAGCCGGCGGCTGCCGGTGCCAGGAGGCGGAAGACATTGGTGCCCATGGTGTTTAAGGCGAGGGCGTTCATTACTTTTTCCCGTCCGACGAGGTCTGGGATAATCGCCTGGCGCGCGGGAATGGCTACTGCCATGAAGATCCCCTGTACTACTGCCGTCGCCATTAAGACCCACCAGGAACCGGCGTTCTCACGGCTTAAATAGCCCGTGGTCAAGGCGATAGCCACAATTAGCGACATAGCCCCCGCCGCCAGTTGCCCTATCTGTATCAGGCGTCGCTTGGGGAAACGATCGGCTAGCGTACCGCCGATGAGAAAGAGTAATGCCTGGGGCACTGCCGTGGCTAACGCCAGGATTCCCAAAATAGTGGCGGAGTCGGTTAACCGGTACACTAGCAACGCTTGAGTGACCAGGAGCATGCTCATCGCTGCCCACTGGCCCATCATACCGAAGAAGTAAAAACGGAACGGGGCGCTTTTAAACGACTCCAGCGTCTTTATGTTGCGAAGGTTTGGAATTCTTCTCCTCCGTTTCAGTGGTGAGTTGTAGTATTATGCGATTATCTTATTATCGCCCACTGATAAGTAAAAATCTATTTTGTGCCTGTACTATTTTGACAAGCTCGGGCACAGGGATTAAACTTGTGGCGAACAGGATTGTATGTTATTCCCTACTTGATACTAAATCCAGGGGTGGCGGGGCTTGTTACTTGATACTTGTAACTTGTTACTTTAAATTAAGTGTGGAGGTTTTTTATGGGTAAGTTAGACGGTAAAATTGCTATCGTAACCGGCTCCAGCCGCAGCATCGGCAAAGCCATCGCCATCGCTTTCGCGGCAGAAGGCGCTAAATTGGTGCTGGCGGCGCGCGGCGTTGAGGGTTTAAACGCCACCGCTAAAGAAATTAAGGCTTTAGGGCGTGAGGTGGAGGTCATCCCCACCGACGTTAAAGTCGAGGCGGAGATTGATAACCTCTTTAAGAAGACGATGGCGCGCTTTGGCCGGCTCGATATCCTCGTGAACAACTCCGGGGTTTTTCATGCCGCTCCCATTGATAAAGTCCCCACCGAGGACTGGGATAACGTTATCGCCACCAATTTGCGTGCGCCATTTCTTTGCACCCGCGCCGCTTTCACGATTATGAAGGCACAGGGTGGAGGACGCATTATTAACATCGGCAGCATTTCCGCCCAGCGCGTTCGTTTCGGCAACGTCGCTTACAGTAGCGCCAAGTTCGGGTTGGTGGGGCTGACTCATACCACCGCGCTGGAAGGGCGCGAGTTCAATATCACCTGCGGCATTTTACATCCCGGCAACACCGAGCGCGATATCCGTCCCCCCGAGGGCACTGGCTGGACGGCGGAACCATATCTGGCCCAGGAAGAAATAGCTTCCGCCGCCGTTTTTATGGCCAGCCAGCCGCCGGAAGTGAATGTGCTGGAAGTCATCTCGCTGCATAAAGACCAGCTGTATCTCGGACGGGGGTAAGGGATATTAATATTCCTTGCGCCGGAATCCTTTAACTACTGATGTACAGGCGATGCCGTTGACCGCCATCTCCGCCACACATCGGTTGCAGTGGTCGCAATCCACGGCGGCGGCTTCTCCGTTTTGCATCTGCCGGATGATGTTGGGGTCTCGGATGAGGGCGCGCCCGATTTGCACAAATTCGAAGCCTTCTCGCATGGCTGTTTCCATGTTATCTACTGAACATACCCCGCCGATGTAGATAACCGGTATCTTTACGGCGTCGTAGATGCTATTGCCAACTCTATGTCTCCGTCGGCTGGCCTGAACCCGGAAT
>CAIWTG010000183.1 GCA_903915565.1 uncultured Chloroflexota bacterium | reverse complement strand
CAGCTAAACGTCGTCATGGACCTCGTAACTATCGGCACCATCGCCGATATGTCGCCGCCGCTGGGTGAAAATCGTTACTTTATTAAAGAAGGACTGAAGGAGATGAACGCCAGCCCGCGTTTAGGTATCAAAGAGCTTATGAATCAGACGCGACTGGAAGCCGGCAAAATGGATGCGGAGAAAATCGGCTGGATTATTGCGCCGTGTCTCAATGCCGCCGGCCGCCTCGCCGATGGACTGACCGGTTATAATCTGTTAATTACTCAATCGGACAAGGAAGCGCAGGAGCTGGCGTTATGGCTCTGCCAGAAGAATGAAGAAAGACAGCGCCTGACCGCGGCGACGTTAGCCCGGGCGCGGGAACAGGTTATCGCGATGGGTTTGCCGCCACTATTAATCACCGCCGATAAAGAATATCCTATGGGCATTGCCGGGCTGGTCGCCAGCCGGTTGACCGAAGAGTTTTACCGTCCGACGGTGGTTATCCAAATGGAGGATACCATTTGCCACGGGAGCTGCCGGAGCATACCGGAGTTCAATATCATCGCCGCCCTGAACAAATTCAGCAGCTATTTATCGCGCTACGGCGGGCATGCTGCCGCCGCCGGCTTTACCATGCCGACGAACAACCTGCCGCAACTGGAAAAAGAGCTTTCCGCCCTGGCGGCAGAACAGCTGGCCGGCGTGGAATTGCGCCCCCACCTTAACATTGACGCCGAGGTTAAACTTAACGAGCTCGGCGGTGACGTTTACCCCACCACTCAGCTGCTGGCGCCCTTCGGGCACGGCAATCCGGTCCCAATGTTTTTAAGTCGCGGTGTTGAGGTTATCGAATGGCGCACGATGGGCAATACTAACGACCACCTGCGCATGAGGCTCAAGCAAGGCGGCTCGGTTTGGGACTGCGTGGCTTTCCGCTTGAGCAACCACCATGAGGAATTCGCGCCGCGCATTGACATCGTTTATAATCTGGAAGTGGATAACTGGAACGGAAGGAATAAGTTAAGGCTGAATGTCCTTGATTTTAAAAAGAGCGGCGAACAGGAGTGAAAAATGAAAAATCCTAATGGTCCGTATCCGGGCAGACAATTGTTCCTGGGAATGACGCAGGATGGTAAACCAGCTTTCGCTTACCTGGTTACCGGGCGCAGTCCGGCCAGCCGTGAGCGCCGCGTCCACCAGCTGGAAAATGGCATTTATAACGAACCCATCGGCAATGTGCCCTACGACTGGCTGCGGCATTACCCCGCCGTAAAATATGATAATACTATCGGTTTGCTCGCGGTCACCAACGGCATCCAGACCGAAGCAGTTTTTGAAATGTACCGACTGCTCTACCACTGTGCTACGCAACCCTCCACGGATTTTATGAAAAAGATAATGGACGGCGCCAATTATGAACCTGACAGCCAAAAGACCCCGCGCATTTCCGGCGTGATAACCAACGATAGCCAGACTAAAAAACCGGTCTATATCCTCGGCATTAAGATTGCCGATAAGCCCGCTTACACCTGGAGTGTTAACCCCAGAGCCGGCATTTTCCTGGGAGTTTCAACCTATCACGGGAACATGGAAAACCCCGGGGCCTATAAAGCCGATAAGGGCCCGACGGAGCTCAAGTGCGACGGACGGACGCCGGAAGAGATTGCCTATTTTCTTTACGAAATATCAGCCATGGATTATAACGGCGACGACATCCGCGTTTGCGCCATCGGCGGGGTTAGAGAAGCCGATAATTCCTGGAAAGTGTCGTTCATCAACCGGCAGCAGAGTTAAGCTTTAGTTTTTTTAGACTTAACCGGCGTCGGTTCTTCCTCACCCTTTTTCACCCAGCGGGTGTGCCTGATTATCAGGATAACGATACAGGCAATCAGGACGATAACGCCTATTAACTGCGCCTGATGTAAACCCCACAGAAAGCTCGTGCCCTCGCGGAGGAAGTCGCTCCCGATACGCCAGATGGAGTATAAGCCCAGGTAAACAACGAACAACGAGCCGTCCGGCTGTAGTCTTTTCCGTAAAAACATCAAAATACCAAAGACAAGCAAGCAGTAGAAAATCTCGTAAGTAACCACGGGATGCGTGGGAATTAGCCCCATCGTCTGGTTGGTCGGGCTGTTGGGGCTGGTGTAAACGAATCCCCACGGCAGTGTCGTCTGTAAACCGGTATCGTCGCCGAGGATGGTACAGCCGACCCGGCCTACCGCCTGCGCCAGAATAATGCCGGGAGCCATCATGTCCGCCATGTGCGCGAAGGAATGTTTGCTGAAGTGGTCGTAAAGCCAGATGCCCAGGGCAGCGCCCAGTACCGCGCCCCATATCGTTAGCCCCTCTCCCCCAATGATTTTGGCGGGATTCGCCCAGTAATAACTCCAGTTATCAATGACATGCAGCAGACGCGAAAAAATTACACCGGAAGGAATACCGATGATGGCGGCATTGATGGCCGTGCTAACCGTAATGCGGGGGTCCTTCCTCGCCCAGAGGATTAACCAGAGGGTCATGGTGAGAACCGCCAGCGCCACCATGATGCCATACCACCCGATGGGGTAAGAACCGATGTGAAAGGCGATTGGGTCAATATTAACGTAAATCATTTTACCTCTCCGGGAGACTTATGATGTTAAAGCCTCAACAAAATCCACCGCATTAAAGGTTATCATATCTTCCAGCCCTTCGCCAATGCCGATGAGCTGGATGGGCAGTTTAAGCTCATCGCAGATAGCCAGAATAATGCCGCCCTTGGCCGTGCCGTCCAGCTTGGCGATGAAGATGCCGGTAATGCCGACGGCTTCGGTAAAGTAGCGCGCCTGCGTCAGACCGTTCTGACCGGTGGTGGCGTCAAGGACGAGGATGACCTGGTGCGGGGCGGTGGCGTCCAGTTTGGCGGCAACGCGCTTGACCTTTTTCAGTTCCTCCATGAGGTTGAACTTGGTATGCAGGCGCCCTGCTGTGTCGATGATAAGGATATCCGTCCCGCGGCTTTTAGCCGCTTGTAAAGCATCGTAGACCACGGCGCCGGGGTCGGCGCCGGGCTGGTGCGCGATAACGTCCACCCCCACCCTCTCCCCCTGCTTTTTCAGCTGGTCGATAGCGGCGGCGCGGAAGGTATCTGCCGCCGCGATTAAAACTTGTTTCCCTTCCTTCTTATATAGATAAGCCAGTTTGGCGATGGACGTGGTTTTGCCACTGCCGTTAACGCCGACGACCAGCATGACTTCCGGGGGTGCATTAACCGCTGTCGTCGCGGCGGCGGGAACCGTGAGAATTTTGACCATCTCTTGTTTGAGAAGGTCGCGGACGTGCGAACCGTCCAGTTTTTCCGCGGCGGCGTGTTCTTTAACCGTTTCTATCAGCTTGGTAGCGGTGGCAACGCCGACGTCGGCGGAGATGAGTAGCTCTTCCAGTTCTTCCCAGACCTCTTTACCGATGGACGTGCGGTCGAAGAGCGACATAGCTTTGCCGAACCATGAATCGCGGGTGTTTTTTAAGACTTTCTGGAAGATATTGATAGCCGGACCTCCTTGGTATAGTATATAAGCAGCCGGCGGCAAGTAGCAAGGATGTCAGACTGAAAATGATATAATTCTGTAATATTTTTGCGCTGGATTTTATATCAAATGTACCTGACTTATTGTATGATAAAAAGAGAGTAAATTTTAAAATCAAGGAGTTAATTTTATGTTTAAACGTTTATTGGTTCCACTCGATGGTTCGAAACTGGCGGAAATAGCCCTGCCTTACGCCGAAGAGATGGCCCGACACTTTGGTTCGGATATAGTTTTGGTCAACGCCAGGACATCCACCGAGGAAATCGACCATCCGGAGCACCGAGCGTATTTGACCAAAATAGCCGCCGCGACGGAACAGAATATCAAAAAATCGAAAGATATACCATTGGGTGAAAAGATAAAGGTGTCATCGGCGATTATCGGTTCGCCGGGGTTGTTAACCCACCCTGCCGAACACATTTTGAATTATGCCGACAAAGAAAACATTAACATGATTGTGATGGCGACACACGGCAGAAACGGAATTAGCCGGTGGGCTTTAGGCGATACCGCCAATAACGTCGCCAGAGCATTTGAGTGTCCGCTACTGCTGGTCAGAGCCAGTAAAAAAATCCTTAAAAACGTCCATTTCGATAAAATACTGGTGCCACTTGACGGCTCAATACCAGGTGAAGCCGTACTCCCTCATATCGAACAGCTTGCTTCCATTTTTAAAAGCAAAGTCACCCTGCTTTATGTGGTCGAGATGCTTTACCACCTTTATCCTTATGCCGAACCAATCGGTTACTATGGCGCGGTTAACATGGTAAAGGTACCCTACACTAATAAAGAAATGAAACCGATGAAAGATATAGCGGAGAAATATGTCAAAGGCGTCAGCGATAAACTGATTGCCAAGGGTATTAAAGCCAGCTACCAGGTGATATTGGGTTCTCCCGGCGAGGAAATTATAGAAGCCGAAGAGAAACTCCATCCTGATTTGGTGGCTATGTCCACACACGGACATTCAGGCTTCGGGCGGTTCGACCACGGCAGCGTTACCGATAAGGTGCTGCACGCGGGGATAACTCCTCTACTGCTGGTGCGACCGAAAAAGGACACCAAAAAGAAATAATGTTACCAATACTTAGGGGGCTGGATTCCAGCCCCCTGATTGTATATGCTTTGCTTAGATTGCTATTTCCGTGTTTCCCAGCAGATAATTTTAGGTTTTAATTCCCGCCGGTAATTGAATTGGTGCGGCCATGGCGTTTGGGTTTAGTCTCTTTAAAGCCAGGGGCGGGTTTCACGAGCATAATCGGTATTTTGGTGGTTTCCATTACTTTTTCAGCAATATGCTCCATATTCCATCGGCTTAAGCCCGGTCTGCCGCCGGTGCTGGCCATGAGTATCAGGTCGGCTTTCTGTTCTTTGGCGTAGTAGACAATTTCTTTAGCGGGGTCGCCGATAATAACATTGGTGGTAACACTGAATCCCTTTTTCGCCAGCTTTTCTGCAATGCGTTCGAGATATTCTTCTGCAGTTTCCGCCATTTTGCCCAAAGTTACCTTGGCCGTTGTCGGGTTATATGGGGGAGCTAATTCGACATCGGCATAAACAACTGATGGCTGCCAGACGACGAAATTGGGGGGCGCTGGTGTCTGTTCACTTTCATGTTCTGAAACAAACCGCTCGAAAATCTCGTCTTTCGGGACCTTGCCGGTCACCTTTGCCGTTACCGAGACGAGGTGGATTTCCGGGCAGTCGGCGGCGACTTCGTCAAGGTACAATAAAGCTTGTTCTGCGAGGTTAGAGCCATCCAACGGCACGACTACTTTTTTATACATATATGCCTCCCATATGATATCGGTAATAACTACCCCATAATACCATAGAACGTATGTATTGGATATAAAATAGGAGGTAAAAATATTACAGATTTATAACATTATTTTGAATTCTGGTTGGATAAATGATAGGATGGTAAAATCGTAAACAGAGGGGTGGAAGAAAATGGAAATTAAAAAAGTATACTCGGTCTATTTAAGTCCAACCGGCACAACGGAAAAAGCCGTGCTCGCTGTAGCGGACGGCATTTGTTTACCGTCTGAAAAAATAGACCTGACCACGCTGAAATCTCGTCAGAATCTGAGCCGTTCCTTTACTAACGATGAATTAGTAATAATCGGTATGCCAGTTTACGGCGGCAGGCTGCCGTTTAACCTGGGAGACTTTTTCTCGGGGCTTAAGGGCAATAACACCCCTGCAATAGCGCTAGTGATGTACGGCAACCGCGAATACGAAGACGCTTTATTAGAACTAAAGATAAGGATAGATGAGCGGGGCTTTAAAGTAATCGCCGGGGCGGCGTTTATCGGGGAGCATACCTTCAGCCAGAAAATAGCCACCGGACGCCCCGACGCTAATGACCTGAAAATCGCTAAGGAGTTCGGTGAAAAAGTCATTAAAGAAATTGATAAAGCGTTAGCAGGCAAACTGGTCGTTAATGGCGTTTATCCCTTTGCCGCTAAAGGCTTTAATCCGGCTCAACCCGGGCATCTCACCAAATTTGCCCGGATTATCACGACGGAGGATTGCACTCTCTGCGGTATTTGCGCTGACAATTGCCCCTGGGGCGCGATAAGCATTAGTGATACCGTAATAACCGACGTAAACAAATGCCTGCGCTGCTTAAGGTGTGTTAAGGTCTGCCCAGAACAAGCGAGAAAAATAATAGACCCGGAATTCTACGTATGGCTGAAAAATTTTGAAAAGCGTCTGACAGCCGTCCGTAAAGAGCCGGAGATGTTTTTAATGAGGTGATTTTGGGGGGTTACCTCACCCTGCCCTCTCCAAACGGCACATTTTTCTCTAATATGATTCATTTGTTTGGAGAGGGGGTTTATGGAGAGGGGGCTGCGCCCCCTCTCGCTGACGCACTCTCCTGTGGGGTAAAGGGAAGCTAAAGCGCTATGCCCTTGCGTTTGGACTTGGTTTCTTTAAAATCATCACCCGGTTTAACGAGCAGGACCGGTATGCAGGTATCCTTCAGGACTTTGGCAGCGATATTGCTCATATCCCACTGACTGATTTTAGATTTACCCGAGCTCGCCATAATAATTAAGTCCGCCTTCTGTTCGTTAGCATAACGGACAATCTGTTCAGCGGGTTTACCAAGGAGGATAGTGGCGGTCACATTGAAGCCTTTCTTCTTTAGGGAGTTAGCAATCCGACAAAGGTAGTCGCCGGCAGTCTTGGCCATTTTACCCAGAGTCATTGGTATTTGCTGGGCGCCATAAGTATGGCTATCAAAAATAACGGCAAACTGCGCGGCGGAGGCGGCCGGCGGGCGAGCGTCGACGTGCTTTTCCGGCACATAGGATCCCATGCCCCGTCTTTGATCGACCCTCCCTTGAATTTCTTCGGTGGCCGACACCAGCAGAATCTCCCGGATACCGCAACCCTTGGCAATTTGTTTCAAATGGGGCAGGGCTAATTCCGCCAGGTTAGAGCCATCCAGGGGAACGACAACTTTTTTATACATAATTTCCTCCAATGTTGCTATATATTAAATGATAATAAAATAATAACAGGTAAAAGGCAAGTTGGCTGTGATACAAATCTCTATTGGGGGGGAACTACCCGCTCTGCAACTCTTGCAAAATGACCCGCGCGGCGGCTTTATCTAAGGGTTTGTTGTTGTTGCCGCACTTGGGACTCTGCACGCAACTCGGGCAGCCGTCTTCGCAGGGGCACTCGGCGATAACGCGCAGGGTTGCCTGCCACAAGTCCTCAATCATGTCGTATCCCTTTTCCGCAATGCCGATTCCGCCGGGGTAGGCGTCGTAAATAAAGACCTCGGGCTTGCCGGTGTCGGGGTGCATTGGAGTTGATACCCCGCCGATATCGTTCCTGTCGCACAAAGCAAAGAGCGGCAGAATGCCGATGGCGGCATGCTCGGTGGCGTGGAGTCCGCCCGGGAAGTCCATGGCTTTTTCAGCAATGCGGCCGATGGCGGGCGTGGGAACATCGAACCAGAGCGCCACCGTATTAAAGCGAATGGTAGGGAGGTCTAAAGCTTCCTCCCCAACTAGCTCCTCGGAGAACTGGCGGTACTTTTTAAAGCCGACGACGTCAATCGTCACCTCAACGTCCCCGATGCTAACGTTAACGGGCCCGACGGTTTTAGTGCCGCGCACCTTTAGCACGTGCAGGTCGTGGATTTCTTTAGTTTGCGTGTAATAGTTGGCGCGGGTCGGCTCGGCGTAGGCGACTTTATTAGTTAAATCCAACTTGGTAATCAAATAAGGCTCGCCCTGGTGCAAGTAGACGGCGCCCGGATGTATCTGGAAAAAAGCGACCGAGCTTTCCACCGTTTCCATCAGCGAGCCGGTGGACATGTCAACGACGGCGTAGTCCTCGCCTGATGACGAACGGATGTTAATCTTTGATGCCGGTGAGGCGATGGATGGGGCGAGGTACCATTTGTTGCGCCGCTCTCTTAACTCCCCCTCCTCCACCAAAGCGTCGCGCTCCCGGATAAAATCGTCGTCGCCCAAAACATTCTTGTCGGCTTCATCTAATGGTTTTTCCCATGCCGCACAGAGGATATGGTCTCTTAAAATATAGTGGTTGGCGGGGTTGACCAGAACATGTTCAAAACCCCGCTGAAAAAAGTCGCGCGGATGCCGCATAAAATACTGGTCGAGGGGGTTATCCCAGGCAACCAGGAAACTCAACGACTCGCCCTGGGAACGTCCAGAGCGTCCCGCCTGCTGCCAGGTTGACGATATGCTGCCGGGGTAGCCGTCCAGCACGGTGGCTTCCAGTCCGCCGCTGTCAATGCCCAACTCTAAAGCGTTGGTCGCTACCACCCCCATCAATTTCCCCCCGAATAATTCCTGTTCGATTTTCCGGCGGTCTTCCGGCATGTAGCCGCCGCGGTAAGGCATCACCAGTTTTGAAAGCTTATAATCCTCATCCTTCAGGCGGTCGCGGGCGTAGATATAAATTAGCTCGGCCAGGCGCCGCGTGCGCGTAAAAGTCAGTGTGCGGGAGCCCTGCAGCATCAGTTCGGTAAAGATGTTGGTGCTTTCCCAGTGCGCGCTGCGGCGGGTAGTCTTCTTCGCATCAATAAGGGGCGGATTCCAGAAAACAAAGTCCTTCCAGCCCCGCGGCGAACCGTCGGTTGTCACGACTTCGCAGGGGAGGCCGGTCAATCCTAAAGCGTGGTCGCCGGGATTGGCGACGGTAGCGGTGCAGAGGATAAATTGGGGATTAGAGCCGTAAAGCGCGCAGAGCCGGCGCAGACGCCTTAAAACACAGGCTACGTGTGACCCGAAAACACCGCAGTAGATATGGGCTTCGTCCACGACGACGTATTTAAGATGCCGCAGCAGCGTAGACCATTGCTGGTGGTTGGGCATAATGCCCACGTGCAGCATGTCGGGGTTCGTTAGAATGATGCGTCCGTGCCGCCGGACATCCGCTCGTTCCGTCCGCGGCGTGTCGCCGTCGAAAGTAGCCAGGGCTTCCGGGGGTAAAAGGGCGGGGGAGAAAAGCTCATTGAGTTTACGTAATTGGTCCTGGGCGAGGGCTTTGGTGGGGAAAAGGAAGAGGGCGCGCGTAGCGGGCTCGGTCAGCATTGCCTGTAAGACGGCAATATTATAGACCAAAGATTTACCCGAGGCGCTGGACGTGGCGACGATGACGTTTTTACCGGCGCGGACGTGGTTAATCGCTATTGCCTGGTGCGAGTAAAGCCGCGATAACCCGTGCTCATCCAGGCAGTCCTGCAGGGCAGGTTCCAAAGGCTCATCGAGCTTGCCGTAGGCAGGACGGCGCGGCGCAATATGCTCGATGTGCGCAATCTGGTCTTCGTAATTCTTCAGCCCGCGGAGGTGGTTAAGAAAAGCCTGGATTTCCATGAATATTTACCTTAAATGTCTATAATCTCGATGGAATAATCAAGGAACTCGGCATCGAAGCCGCCGGTTTCAACAAAGTGGACGACTTTAGAGAGCACCTCGTTGCTGTGGCGTTTATCGTTACTGATGCAGCAGACGCCGATGGTCGCTAATTGCCAGCTGTCGTTATCATCCACCTCCGCCACGGCAACCTCAAAGCGCGCCTTCACGCGGCCGGTGATGGACTTAACGACCATACGCTTGCCCTTAAGGTCCATGTTTTCCGGGATGCGCAGACTAATACGCGCGACGCCGACATTCATCGGTTTAAAGATAGCATTAGAACAAATGAGTGTCAAACGGGAAGTGGGAAATATGTTTGTAACAAAACTTTCTTATAATAAAGTATTAGTCCCTAACATAAGCACTCCGTTTGCCCGTTTAAACTACCTTATGTTAATATACACACATAAACCCTGCCGGCTGGGGAGGTGAATTTAATGGTTAATAAGATATACCTGATTGATGTAACTAACCGCGATGGCGTGCAGACCGCCAAATTGGGGCTTTCCAAGCTGGAAAAAACCATGATTAACATCTACCTTAAT
>CAIWTG010000182.1 GCA_903915565.1 uncultured Chloroflexota bacterium | reverse complement strand
TCTCGTAAGCCTCATTGATTATATCATCCATTCTCCGCCCCCTGACATTTCTATTATACCACTCTATAGACAAAACAAATATTACAGTTTATAATCCAGATGTATATCATCAGTTTTAGGGCAGGAGGATATACTATGTCTCTTTATATAATGATGAGCACGCTCACCGATGAAGGCCGGAAAACGGTGAAAACCAATCCCCACCGGATTAAAGAAGTCAATAAAGAAGTCGAAGCCATGGGCGTTAAAATCCTCGCCCAATACGTTACCCTGGGGCAGTATGACTTTATCAATGTGCTGGACGCTCCCAATAATGAAGTCATTGCCAAGGTGGCCTTGGAACTCGGCGCCCGCGGCACGCTGCAAACCAGCACGCTCGCGGCTCTCACGCTGGACGACTTTATTAAAGCGGTACGCTAAGTCGGCCTTAACTTATTTCTAACAAATATTAGCCGACTGCCTTATTCGCCTGATTTTACTGGAGGACGATAATCAGACCTCTTAGCTTTACCCAGATTTCCCTTTATCGGCAATGCCCCTTGAGCTATAAGCTGCAGTATATTGACGGCCTTAAGCCCAAGGCGAAGTGGTATTTCAGTTTCGGCAATACGCTGCACTCCACCGTCGAGCGCTTCTTTAAAGTCCGCACGCCCCCTCCCCCCTCGCTGGAAGAACTGCTGCAATTCTATGAAGAAAACTGGCTTTCGCAAGGCTTCGCCTCGGCGGAAGATGAAGCCAAGCACAAAGAATACGGAAGACAAATCCTTAAGCGTTTCTGGGAAATCCATGCCCCCGACTTCAAGATGCCGGTGGCGTTGGAACGCAGGTTCATGCTGGACATTGAGGGGATAAAGCTGCTGGGCTTTATTGACCGCGTGGATAAGCTGGAGAGCGGCGGACTATCTATTGTTGACTATAAAACCAACCAGGAGCTTTTTACCGCCGACTACTTAAAAAACAATCTGCAATTGACGATTTATCAAATGGCGGCCGAGCAAACGTGGAATCTGCCGGTGGAAAAGCTAACGCTATATCACCTCCGCTCCAATACCCCCCAGACCACCCTGCCGCGAGGCGAAAACCAGATTAAAGAGACACAGCAGCTGGTGGTGGACGTGGCGGATAATATTATTAAAGGTAACTTCCCCGCCACCGAGAATGATTACTGCCCCTGCGACTTTGCCGAGCATTGCCCGTATTACCGTCACCAGTTTATTATCGCCGCGCCGCAGCCAGATGTTCAAAAACCATTGCCCGGCATCGCCGTCGCGGAAGCCGTCGAGCGTTACGCCGCTATTGACGCGCAGGTAAAGGATTTGCAGGAAGACCTGGAAGAAATCCGCCAGACGATTATCAGCTACTGCCAGGCGGAGGGTTTGAACCGCGTCTTTGGCAGCGAACATGAAATTACTTATAGAATTATGGAAAAAACCGGTTTTAATGAGGACGAGGTTAAAGCCATCCTGGAGCCGGAGGGGTGGTGGGAAAAGGTGCTGGGTTTCGACCCGGCGCGACTCAAAGAGCTGCTGGCGGATAAAACAATCTCCGCCGACATCAAGAAAAAGATAGAGTCGCTGCAGCGCATCGTCTCTACCTATCCGCAGCTGCGCTTGAAGAAACACGCTACTGAAGAAGAACAGGAATAAATCGTGCCGAAACTGATATTGATAAGACATTGCACCCCGAAAACGCCGAAAGGCGACATATTTTTAGGCCAGGTTGATGTACCGTTAAGCGCCGCCGGCGTCAAGGAAGCGAAACACCTTAAAGCATGGCTGGATAAAGAAAAGATTGGTGCCTGTTTTACCAGCACCTTATTGCGCGCCCGCACTACCGCCGAAATTATTACCGAGGGACATAAAGTAAAGACTATTCCCTGTGATGAACTTAAAGAATGTAGTTTTGGGGTGATTGAGGGGCTTACTTATCAAGAAATAGAAAAGCGCTATCCTAAAGTTGCTAAAGGGCTTGCCGATGGAACACTAGCAACTTTCCCCGGCGGTGAAAACCTTAAACAGCTTAACGAACGGGTAAAGTTGTTCTTGAAACGACTGGACGTTCTTAAGCCTGGCGACACAGCGCTCATTGTTACGCACGGCGGCCCCTTACGCCTGTTAGTTTGTTACCTGCTGGGCATTGATGCTAAACACTGGCAGCAAATCCGCATTGACCGGGCTTCTTTAAGCATTGTAGAGACCTACCCGCAAATGGCGTATTTAACGCTGCTTAATGATACATCTCATTTAAAATAAGGAAGGATTTATGGCCAAAGCATTCGCATCTTGGAGCGGCGGCAAGGATTGCTGCCTGGCGCTTTACCGGGCAAAGAACAGCGGCTTAGATGTGCGCTATTTATTTAATATGGTAGGTAAGGATACTAAACGCTCGAAGAGTCATGGTGTCCGGGCCGAGGTGATTAAAAAACAGGCGAAGGCGCTGGGAATATCTATTATCCAACAGCCTACTGCCGATGATGAATATGAGCAAGTTTTTATCAAAGCTCTGCAAAAATTCAAACGGCAGGGTATTGAGGTCGGGGTTTTCGGTGATATCGACTTCAATGAGCACCGCGAGTGGATTGAAAGGGTATGTAAACCCGCCTCTATTGACCCCCAATTGCCCCTCTGGCTGCAGGACCAGACCAAGCTGCTAGAGGAATTTATTAATGCAAGGTTTAAGTCCGTCGTCATTGCCGTCAGGGCCGACCTGATGGGCAAGGAATTCTTGGGTAGAACCATTGATAAACAATTCCTCACGGATATCGCCAAATTGAATAAAGGCATTACACCCTGCGGCGAGGCCGGCGAGTTCCATA
>CAIWTG010000181.1 GCA_903915565.1 uncultured Chloroflexota bacterium | reverse complement strand
TACTTAACAATCCTTTTTTATTTCTCATCAGCTTTCCGGTGAACCCAGTCCGCCCGGTTACGGATGTCCCGGTCGAAAAGGAAACGATTGAGGAGGAGCTCTCCCAGGCTGACCTGCTGCTTTTCGGTTGATGCCTGCGCTACCAGCCGCTTAATGATGGCAATCAGCAATATTGCGGTGTACCCCGTGGCGACCAGTGTTGGCTCTAAGACAGCGGCGCTGACGATTGGCATGGTGATGAATGCGAGGAGTACCGGCACGGGTGTGCGACGGAAAAAGATAACAGAACCGATACCGACTGCGACACAGCCAATCAGGGGCCAGAAGGTAATAACATCACGGTTGAGAATGGGCGTGAGGATAATGATGCCTATCGTGGTGGCGATGCCCCTCCCCCCGTGAAAGCGTAAAAAGACCGGCCAGTTATGACCGATAATCGCTCCCAGCCCGATGAATATCTGTAAACCGGCGTCCAGTCCCCACAGCCAGGCGCAGTAGACCATGAAAGCTCCCTTGAGGAGGTCGAAGGCGCCGACCAATACGCCGAGCGTGCGGGACGTCGTATGCCAGAGGTTGCTGCCCCCTGTCTGCTGCGTACCCTGTTTCCGCAAGTCAACACCGCGCGCCCTTGCCACCAGGTAAGACAGTGGTATCGAACCAAACAGGTACGCCGATACTATCAAAATTAAGAATTTTGCCCAAGTATCCATAACGCTCCTTTAATAAAATCAATCTATCAAATTATAATATATTTTCTTTTTAATGGGGAATATTTGCCAGCGCCATCAGTTTTTCCGCCGCTGCTAAAGGCACCTTCGTCCCGCCCAGCATTACCTCGTTATCACTGATGCCGTGGTAGTCCGTGCCGCCGGTGGCGATAAGCCCGTATCGTTTCGCCAGCTTGAGGGTGTTCTGGGTCGCTTTGGGGGTATTATCTTTATAGTAGGCTTCGATACCCATCAGCCCCGCTGCTTTAAGACTCTTCGCCATGGTCGCCGGGTCTTTGACGGTGAAGGGGTGCGCCAGCACGGGTATGCCTTTGGCGCGCAGTATCAGTTTCACGGCTTCTTCCGGCGTCATCTTTTCCCGTTCAACGTAGGCTAGTCCGCCGTGCCCGATGTATTTATCAAAAGCCTCTTCAAAGGTCTTGATATAGCCTTTTTCCAGCATCGCCTGCGCCACATGCGGCCGCCCGATAGCGCCGTCGCCGGCGATTGCCTGCACCCGCGCCCAATCTATTTTGATGCCCAGCGCGTTGAGTTTTTCCACCATACGCCGCCCCCGCCCGGTTCGCGAATCGCGGAATTTTTCCAGCTCTTTCTTGAACTCGGGGTCGGTGTAGTCGATAAAGTAGCCCAGGATATGCGCTTCGCCGTCGGGGAGGTCGGTACTGATTTCTACCCCGGGGATGAAGGTGAGGTCGGGATAGGCTTTGGCCGCTTCCATAGCCGGCGCAATGCCCTCGATAGAATCGTGGTCGGTGAGGGCGATGACTTTTAGTCCAAACACCGCTGCTTTGGCGATTAGCTCCGCCGGTTTATACTTGCCGTCCGAGGCGGTAGAATGAAAGTGGAGGTCTACCTGATTCACGACTCCGCCATCTCCTGCTGGATGCGCTTGATGGATTTGGCTTTGCCGGAGGTTTCGTCAATTTCAACCAGGATGGCGTTTAGCTGGGGTTT
>CAIWTG010000180.1 GCA_903915565.1 uncultured Chloroflexota bacterium | reverse complement strand
CTACTACGAGATGATTAAAAAAATGGGCCGACCGTCCATCTCGCTGCCGTGGTGGCTGATTCAGTTCGGTATGGAGCTTTCCTGGGTTTTACATTTACAAAAGCGTTCGCAGGCCGGCGGCGCGATGATGCTGCAATATCCTATTGTGATGGGCAGCGAAAAGGTGAAAAAAGCTACCAGCTACCAATTGCGTTATACCGGGCCGGCAGCCTTCGAGTCGTTCCTGCCATGTAAAAAATAACGACGGGTATTACCCCGCCCTATAAAGCACCCTTACTTCAAGAAATCCAATACTCTCTGGTTAAACTCTTTCTTGTTTTCCATGAAAAACATATGAGACCCGCCCTCCACTTTCACCAGTTTAGCGCCCGGTATGTGTTGGGCGATTACATCAGATGATGTGGGTGTGATAAGGTGGTCTGCCGTCCCGACGATTACTAGCGTCGGAGATTTGATTTTTGATAACCTGTCGAGTGTGTTGTGGTTCGTACACGCTGCTGTCTGGCCTTGTATTCCCATATTAGCCGCGGCAGTTACGAAATACGTTTGTAGTGTTGCCATAGCGCCCACCATGAACCTTAAAAACGGTTGATTGCAGGAGAGCCTAGCCATCGCAGCGGGCATTTTCTTCGGGGATAACTTTAGTAGTTCCGCCTGTTCCGGCGTATCGCCGCTTCCCCCCTGCTTACAGCAATAGGTACAAGCCAGTACCAGTTTACTTACCCTCTCCGGAAAATTTATGGCCAATTCCTGCGCAATCATGCCCCCCATGGATGCACCTATGATGTGTGCCTTTTTAATTCCCAGGTTATCCATCAAAGCAACCGCGTCATCTGCCATCATTCTGGTGGTATAGGGCCCGTTCGGTTTATCTGATTTCCCCACTCCCCGGTTATCAAAGGTAATCACCTGGAAGTGTTTTTTAAAGAAAGGCAACTGCGAAGCCCATCCGCTCCGGGGCGAGCTGAATCCCATTATCATTACCAGGGGATAACCCTGCCCGTCGATTCTATAATCTATGTTGATACCGTTAACTTTAGCGATAGCCATCATGTGCCTCCTATCCCCAGCTCTTAAAGGGATTTTCCTTCATTTTCAATTTTGAGTTGCGTTTGGCTTCGGTAGTCGGCTTGCCGGTTACCGGATGCACGAAGTGGAAAGGATAAATATAGCCGGAGGGATATTGCGTATCGAACTCCGCCCATTCGTCAGGGGTAAGCTTCATCGTTGCTTGCGGCGCTTGTTTACCGTCGGGCGGTGGTTGGGGCAAACGGGTGGGATAGGCGTAATGCATCAGCAGGCGCAGCTTGAGGATTTTCCAGATGCCTTTTTCCTTAATATAGTCCATCTCGTAAATGACGGCCATGATAGCCGGGTCGAGGGGCTGGGCGGCTTTAGATAAAATCCCCCCGTAGCCGTACCACCGCCCTTGCGCCGTCTGGCGGTCCTCCGCCACGGTTATCACCGGCGAGACCTGCATCACCATGTGCAGGAATTCCGGCGGTGTTTCCTTCATGCGCCCGAAGTACCGGCGGATGCCCTCCGGACCGTTATAAGTACCTTCGACAAAAGTGCCGGCGACTTCAGGGTTGTCCTTGGCAAAACAATCGATGATTTCCTCGCCCATCCAGTGCTCCAGGTAATAGCCGTAGGCGCACTGCAGCCGCTTGATGGCTTCAACATCCTCGAGCCGCTGCATTTGTTTTCTAAGTGTTTTAACTTCATTCTCCATGGTTTCGAGTTTGGCTTCTAATGTTTTTTCACTCATGATAGTCTCCTTTACTTTACCCCTTTAAATAAGTCGTTCTCACGGACATGCCCCGTTACCGGCGGATAAACGCGGGAGTAATGGTCGCGCGGCCCGATGATTCTATTCACCAAGCCCAGCAGCCCCCCGCCCCGCGGGCCGCCCCCGGGCGATAGCTGGCTGGCGTGGCATGCCGACGCCTCATGGCGTATCGCGTCAGCTTTTTTGTTGATGTGGACGACGGCGTGTATCGGGAAATCCGGTTCCAGAAACTCCTCCAGGTCAATATCTTTATTCCGCCCCATGTGGTGCACGTCCCGCCCAAAGAGCTTCATCATCCTGAACATGAACTTGAAAAATTTGTGTGGAAAAACGTGATAGTACAGCTTTTGCGGCTGGAATGGCTTGCCCAATTCCGGGTATTTTTTCGGGTCGTTACAGGCGGCAAATGCCAGCATCGTCGCCTTATACATAGCAATATGGTCGGGGTGTCCGTACCCGCCGTTAGGGTCGGACGTAATGATTACCTCCGGTTTTAGCTCCCTGATGATTTTCACGATTTGTTTCGCCACCCGTTCTGTGGGGGTGGCGGCCAAAGCTTTAGGGTTTTTATTCTCCGCCGAGCCCGCCATGCCGGAGTCGCGGTAACCCAGGAAAATAACGTCCTTTAGCCCGAGGACTTTAGCGGCGCATTCTAGCTCGTGCGTGCGCAGGTCAGCGATGCTTTTATAGCCCTTGAGCATTTCCGGCGGCACTTCGCCGACCTCGCCGCGG
>CAIWTG010000179.1 GCA_903915565.1 uncultured Chloroflexota bacterium | reverse complement strand
TCCGGCTTAACGCTGCCGAAGAGGAACGCTGTGGCCACCACGTATTCGTAACTGAACGCGGCATTACCGTGCGGGAAAGCCCCAATTTTAAAGGGATGCCCGCAAATATGGTCGATGCCCCCCTGCGCCAGGTCGACGTTGACCAGCTCAATGTCGTCGGCTTTAAGGTTGTATTTCTTGACCAGCGCTAAAGCCGCATCGATAGCGCCGTGGGGTATACGGCAGCAGGGATAGGGCTTAATAGTGGCGTCATAACAAAATACTTTCCCCAGTCCTTCACTTAATACCTGTGGTTTTTTACAACCCTCGGTGAACATTTTGTAGTACCCGAACTTACCCATGAGCATGTCCTCCGGTCCCGTCCAACCGGCTTTAGCCAATTCTACCGATGTTATTCCGCCCCTCGCGGCTAAACCCTGGGGCAGTTTGAAGGCGGTAGCACCGTCCCAGAACGACTGGAAAGTGGTGCCTATCTGGTTCAAGGCGATGCCGAAAGCGTTTCTTAGTTGTAGTTTATCCAGTCCATAAAACCGCCCAGCGATAGCTGTGACGCCGAAGGTATTAACCGTGCCGACGCCGTCCCAGCCGAGTGAAAATCCAAAGCCGGAAGCGGCCAATATCCTGGCGGCAATATCGTCCCCGACGAGCAGGGCGGTGATAAATTCCTTGCCGCTGGCATTGACGACCTCGGCCAGTGAAAGCGCAGCCGGCACGGTTGTTTCACTGGTATGCCCGGGACAGCTTTCTCCATCTACGAGCGGGCTGACCGGCCCAAAGTCGAAGGAACGCGCCATGATACAGTTAATTAGTGCCGCCAGGGCGACCGGCACCTTGCCCCCGTGAATAAGGATGGTGGCTTCTTTCTTGCCGCCCTTATCCTTGATTAGTTTCAGCAGCTCTGGATTGCCGGTATCGTTAGCGCCGCCAATCAGGCAGCCCAGCGTATCGATAATGCGGTATTTGGTGGTTTCCAGCGTATCTTTATCGAAGTTTTCAAACCGCGTTTCCAGCACATTAGCGGCTAGTTTTTCAATTGCCGTAGGTTTTACAGGTTGGTTCATCTGTTGCCTCCTGCATCAAAAATCCTTCTCCCTCTCCCTTTTTCAAAGGGAGACGACAATAGTAGTCCTATAAAACTTAGTCCTTACCTCGATGGTTCGTCCTCCTTTCATAAAGGAGGATAGAGGCGGATTGTAGCGCTAAAATATTATTATTTGCCGATGGTTACCGGTTTTTTACCGGGTGTGGCCAGCTTTTTCACCGCCGCTTCGTTCAATTCCACGCCGATGCCCGGGCCATCGGGCGGGTAGAGGAAACCGTCTTCGTAACGCGGCATTTTCACCGCCAGGTCGTCCTTAATTGGGTGGTTGACGGTATCCGGGATGTTATAAAGGTTCAGTGGCCCGATGGCTTCCTGTTCTATTTTCCCAATCCAATCCATCGCGCCCAGGAATTGCGCTGTGCAGGCCGCGCCAAGGCCGGTATCCACCATGCAGCCGCACATCACCGGCAGGTTGGCCGCCTGCGCTATGGCTACCCATTTTTGCGCTTTTAAAATGCCGCCGGCCTTAGGAATTTTGAGGAACAGCCCGTCCGCGGCTTCTTTTTCAATGATTTTTATCAAGTCGTTAAGCTCTTTGGC
>CAIWTG010000178.1 GCA_903915565.1 uncultured Chloroflexota bacterium | reverse complement strand
GGTATCGTAGGTCCGTTCGTGCTTTCCATTAGCGACATTTCGGCCGGATTAGCCAGCCCGGGGTATAGCATTGTGCATGATTCCATCAGCAGTCTGGCATTGACGAACGTCGGCTGGATTCAAACCATAGGGTTCCTGGTGCTTGGTTTGCTGGTGGAGGTATTCACGGCTGGTCTGCTTTTAAATATCAAAAGGGGCATCAGATGGTTTTATCTGGGTATCGGTATTTTTGTGTTTTTCGGTTTTGCGATGCTTCTTGTCGGCGCTTTCCATACCGATGTTGCCGGTGCCAGCGATGCCGCTCGCACTTTAGAAGGTAGAATCCACGGATTTGTTTCCAGCACTACTTTTGTTCTATTCCCGATCGCTATTTTGTGTCTCATACCGAGCATAAAAAGAGACCGAAATTGGAAATATTTACATGTTTATACGTTAATCACGTTCATCATAGGGGTTATTCTAGTGGTTACAATTAAAGTTTTACCAGAAGGTGATTTCCTGTTCGGTCTTTTCGAGCGACTGCTGGTAGCTAACGCTATTATCTGGATTGAAATTGCGGCAGTTAATATGTTTATTATTTCGCTGAAGAGGAAATCCAAAATCAAGAGTCAGGAAGAATGATAATAGAAATGCGCACCGGCGCCGCCAAAAAAGAGGTCGACGACGTGGTGCAAAAAGCAAAATCGTTAGACCTGGGCGTTCAGCTTAACGTTGGCACGGATAAAACCGTCGTGGCGATATTGGGCAGTAACACAGGACAGATAGCCACGGATATCTTTGCGATACTGCCTGGCGTTGAAAACGTCACTCGAATTATGAAGCCTTACAAACTGGCTTCGCGCGCCTTTCGTCATAAAGACACGATAGTGGATTGTGGTGGTATAAAAATAGGCGGAGAAAAAATAATTGTCATGGCTGGGCCGTGCGCTGTAGAGAGCGAAAAACAGTTGATGCAGGCAGCCGAGGCGGTAAAAAAGGCTGGAGCCAGCATCTTGCGAGGGGGCGCTTTCAAACCACGGACTTCTCCGTTTAGTTTTCAGGGACTGCAAAAAGAGGGTTTAGAACTGTTGGCTAAAGCCAGGAAAGAATTCGGCATGCCAATAGTCACCGAGGTTGTTAATCCCCAGGATGTATCGCTCGTGTCATCTTATGCCGACATACTGCAAATCGGGTCGCGGAATATGCAAAATTTCGCATTATTAACTGAGGCTGGAAAAAGTCAGCATCCGGTAGTACTAAAACGCGGCTTTTCCTGCACGATTACCGAATGGCTCACCGCCGCCGATTATCTTTTGGCGGAGGGGAACCACCAGGTTATCCTCTGCGAGCGGGGCATTAGGACATTCGAAGACAGTGTACGCTTTTCACTGGATATTTCGGCGATACCTGTTCTAAAAAAGAACAGCCACCTGCCGGTTAACGTTGACCCATCCCATGCAGCGGGTAATTACACACTGGTTCCAGCGATAGCTAAAGCAGCGGTAGCAGCGGGGGCAGATGGACTGCTTATTGAAGTACACCCCAATCCTAAAGAGGCTTTGGTAGACGGATTTCAGTCGCTGTCAACGTCAGATTTCACGCGCTTGATGAATGAATTGCGTGTGATTGCGAAGGCTGTGGGCCGGTCCATATAACCGGTAAAAACGACTATTTGTCCAGCACCATATTGTCAATAAGGCGCGTCCTGCCGAACTTTACCGCCATCGAAACAAGAGCTGGATATTTTATACGGTGAATTTCCTTTAATGTCTCATTGTCAGCGATACTGATATATTCAATGTCTGCTATATTTTCTTTCTGGATGAGCTTAGTCATTTCTTTACGTATAGCAACAGCGTCCCATTCTCCCTGACTTGCCAGTTCTTTAGCTAAATTTAGTGCCTGGTAAAGCACAGGTGACGCCCGGCGCTGTTCGGGGGTAAGGTAGGTATTGCGGCTGCTCATCGCCAGTCCGTCAGGCTCTCGTAAAGTAGGGCAGGTTATAACTTTCAGGTTCATATTAAGGTCTTTAACCATTTTGTTGATGACAGCAACCTGCTGGGCGTCTTTTTGTCCGAAGTAAGCCCGCGTCGGTTCAACGATGTTGAAAAGCTTAAGAACGACGGTGCTAACGCCGCGGAAATGCCCCGGGCGCGCCGACCCTTCCAGAACATCGGTGACACCTTTAACGTCTACCCACGTATCGTAACTGGCCGGGTACATTTCTTCGTCAGAGGGCATAAAAACATAATCGGTGAGGGGTTTAAGCATAGCCAGGTCGCGTTCGGTATCGCGAGGATAATTTTTAAAGTCTTCCTTGGGTCCGAACTGCGTGGGATTAACAAAAATACTGACGGCTACCAGCTTATTGTCATCTTTAGCTTTGCGGACTAACGATAGGTGACCTTCGTGGAGATAGCCCATAGTCGGCACAAAACCCAACGATTTCTTAGATGCCTTCCTTGCCTGACGCATCTCATCAATGGTCTTAATAACCTGCATATCGATACCTCACAAAATTCGTCATATAAAAAGAGTCCCGATTTTGGCCGGGACTCTTTCTTTTACTCACATAATATATATCGTTATTTACCGAGATTGGTTAGTATGCTTTCGTCCATAGGGAAACTCTGGGCATCGGTAGGGAATTTACCATTTTTAACATCGTTATAATATTGAGAAATGGCTTCCGTCATGACGCCGGCAAGATTGGCATACTGTTTAGTGTGTTTGGGGACGAAGTCGGTATATGAACCGAGGATGTCATTAATCACCTGCACCTGGCCATCACAGCCGACGCCGGCGCCGATACCGATAGTGGGAATGCTGATTTTTTTAGAAATGAAAGCGGCGAGAGGCGCCGGAACTGTTTCCAGCACAACTCCAAAGGCTCCAGCCTGGTCTATGGCGATAGCATCTTCTAAAAGACGCTTGGCAGATTCAGGGGTTTTACCCTGAATTTTGTGGCCGCCGAGCTGGTTGATGGATTGGGGAGTTAGTCCCAGATGCCCCATAACCGGTATACCCCGGTCAACAATCATCTTCACGGTTTCCGCCATGGTAACCCCACCCTCCAGTTTAACAGCCTGGCAACCGGTTTCCTGCAGGAAGCGACCGGCGTTACGGATGGCTTCTTCTGGGCTGATTTGATAAGTCATGAAAGGCATGTCGCCGACGACGAGGGCATTCTTAGCGCCTCTAACGACAGCCCTGGTGTGATGCAGCATGACGTCAAGGGTTACAGGAACCGTAGAATCATAGCCGAGGACGACAGTGCCCAGGCTATCGCCAACCAAAATCAGGGGAACGCCGACGGCATCAACGATTTTGGCGGTCGTGTAGTCATAAGCGGTGAGCATGGTAATCTTCTCACCTTTTTGTTTCATGGCTTTAATTTGACTGATAGTAACTCGCATGACGCCTCCTTAATTGAAGACTTTCTCATCGAGTTTGGTAGTTATTTCGTTCTTAGTGTTAACATGCACGATACAGGGTTTGTAATCTTTCAACTGGGAATCAGGGATATCAGTATAGGTTAAAATGATAACCAGGTCGCCCTTGACGCCAAGTCTAGCGGCGGCTCCGTTCAGGCAAATATCGCCGCTGCCTTCCTTACCCTCAATAGCGTAGGTAGTAAAGCGGGCGCCGTTATTGACGTTCAGAACGTGTACCTGCTCGTAGGCGACGATATCCGCTGCCTTCATCAGCTTCGTGTCAATGGTTATGCTGCCTTCATAATTGATGTTGGCGTCGGTAACTGTAGCCCGGTGGATTTTACTTTTCAGCATCATTCTCATGGCATTCCCCTTGTATAAGTATTTTTGATTAATGTTTCCATCTCTCTAGCTTGTTTTTTATCAATACTACCTTTGGCTAAAGCGATGGGAATTGTCTGTAAACCCAGTTCTTTATATGAATTGAGTAAAGCGGGTGTTTTATCAACAATATCATTGAGGTGTTTTTGTATCGTTCCGGTATCGCCACGGGCGATGGGACCGGTTAAACACTGCGGTAAGCCGATGGTTTCAATATTATGCAGCGTGCCCCGCATTAATGGGAGGAGGGCTTTGATTGCCTGGTCGGAGGGAATAGAAAAAGTCCGCCAGAGGTCGGAGGACATTTTAACCAGAGTTACGAGATAGTTGCTGGCGAAAACAGCAGCGGCGTGGTAAGCGACTTTATCACTGGCTTTAAGCTGGATAAAGTTGCCCCCTAACGCTACAGCCATTTCTTTTAGTTTGCTTAGGAGGGGTTCTTCGGATTCTATGGCGAAGGTTGTACCGGGGATGTTTTCGATAGCCTGCTGTAAGCCGGCGAAGGTCTGGAGGGGATGAAAAACTCCAACGGATGCGCCTTGCTGGCGGGCTTTATTCAGGATAGCCGTAGAATCGGCGCCGCTGCAATGAACAACGTTATAACCGGGGGTCCACTTAATCCGGGAGGCTACAGATTCGATGAAAGCATCGGGGGTGGTGATGAAAGTCAGGTCGGACGCATCGGCTACCTGCTGGCTGGTGGTCATAACGCGGCAGGTGTCAACCAGAGCCTTCAGTCTTTCGGCAGGCTCATGAGACTGGTCATAAACAGCCGCCACCGTATAACCCTTGCGGTTCAGGAGAACCGCCAGGGCGGTGCCGACTTTTCCAGCTCCGATGAAACCTAGCTTTAACATTTGTCTACCTACAACAAAAAACCCTCTCGAAAACAATCAAGAGGGCATGATTCCTGGACTCTTTTGCCGTCTCGGTCGTTTCCGATCCAAGCGACTTTTATTTGTTAAGGTGAAAGCTACCAACTCATTGCCTTACGGTCAATGGTCACTAATATTATATTACTGCGTTCGCCAATTGTCAATGAGAGGAGATTACAATGTCATCACAACTTGGTGTAAAGGTTTCCCAGGTGCTATAATTTCAGTATAAATTGATATAGAAAGAGGCCGAAAATAGACGTTATACCTTCTATAGATATCCGCGATGGAAGATGCGTGCGCCTTTACCAGGGCGATTATGCGCAGGAGACGGTCTTTTCCGATGACCCATTGGATGTGGCTCTAAAATGGCAGTCGATGGGTGCGCCACGTCTCCATTTGGTCGACCTTAACGGTGCCGCGACGGGTGAAATTGGCAATTTGGAGATAATAACGAATATTGCCAGCGCGCTGCTGATACCGGTGCAGCTGGGCGGCGGCATTAGAAACATTGAAACAATAGAAACGCTGCTGAAAATCGGTCTTGACCGGGTGGTTATCGGGACAGCGGCGGTAGAGAATCCGCAACTCGTTGGCGAGGCCTGCCGGCGCTATCAGGAGTCAATAGTCGTCGCCATTGATGCGCGCAACGGTATGGTGGCGACACGCGGTTGGGTACAAGATACAGGTATGACGGCAATAGCCTTAGCGCAGGCCATGGCCCGAAAAGGAGTGTCACGTTTCATCTATACCGATATTGAACGCGATGGCACGCTTACGGAGCCGAATTTTACCGCGATATCGGGATTGATTGATGAAATTGGTTTGCCGGTAATTGCGGCCGGCGGTATTGCGACGATAGACCACTTAACTGTATTACAGAAAATAGGGGTTGAGGGGGCT
>CAIWTG010000177.1 GCA_903915565.1 uncultured Chloroflexota bacterium | reverse complement strand
TATTTTGCCGATTTCAACGGTCGCGAAATTCCCTGCCCTTCTTCAATTCTTTCCTGTACATGCTCAAAAGCCCTGGAAATTGCCGCGTTGCCGATTGTTTCGGAAAGAATGGCCACACCGTTGACGACCCCGAGCTTAAGTACGGACTCGCTGTAACCGGCACTATCCACCCCAAAGACGTCGTCCACAACAATACTGCCAAGGTAGGCGATGTCCTTATTTTAACCAAACCCATTGGCACCGGCATTATCAGCACCGCCATAAAGGGCGGCTCCGCCAGTAAAAGCGCCATCGCCGCCGTCGTTAAGAGCATGACCACCCTCAACCGCGCCGCCTCCGAGGCTATGCTGGAGGTGGGCGTTAACGCCTGCAAGGATATTACCGGTTTTGGTTTATTGGGCCACGCCTGCGAGATGATTCAAGGCACTAAGGTGGGCATGGAAATTAACGCCGCCGCTGTTCCCCTCTTCCCCCAAGCTAAAGAGTATTACAACACTGGCATGGTCCCCGGCGGCTTGATGCGTAACCGCGACTATCGTAAAAACATGGTGGACTTTAGCCCCGCCCTTTCCCAATTCCTCCAGGACATCCTCTTCGACCCCCAGACCTCCGGCGGACTACTTATCGCCGTCCCCCAAGCCAAAGCCCCCGCTTTACTTAAAAAGCTCCACTCTCAAGGCGCCAAATCCGCCGCGATAATAGGCACAGTTGTTGGCGAACACAAAGGGAGAATTAAAGTTACGTAGTCCCCGCCCCTTTCCCCCCAACCATACCGGCGAAAGCCGGTATCCAGCCACCCTTACCCAGTCTCCCACTTTGAAAAAAGCCTGTCCTGAGCGTAGCCGAAGGAGGGGATTAAGGGGGATTTTTTACAAATGATATACCGCTTTTATAAAATGTGATATTATTACGTAAAACAAATATTTATTGGCAAATGATATGAAAGCATATGTTGGCGTAACAGATTATAACTGGTTTAATCTCTTAAGGTCTATTCCGCAACTTGATGAGGTAAATTTTTGGCAACCTGGAGGTAATCAGGTATTCAGAGCACTAAAACCTGGTGAGATATTTTTATTTTAGTTAAAAGCCCCCAAAAATAAAATTGTTGGTGGAGGTTTTTTCGCATATTCCGATATTTTACCTATTAATCTTGCTTGGGATTCTTTTGGAATAAAAAACGGCGCTAATAGCTTGTTTGAGATGCGGAAAATAATCGGAAAACTTAAAAACAAAAAAGAAAACCTGACCGCAGACTATAATATTGGATGCATTCTTCTTGAACAGCCCTTTTTCCTGCCGGAAAGCGAATGGATACCCGCGCCATCAGATTGGAGTCCAAGTATAGAACGAGGTAAAGGGTATGACCTTTCAGTTGAACCCGGGCGATCACTTTGGGAGAATTTACATATTAGCACGCTAATGGCCTCTATATATCAAGAAAAAGAAATACCATCAGGTATACAAGAAGAACAAGCAAGGTATGGTTCACCAATCACGACTATGCCGCGGCTTGGTCAAGGGTCATTCCGTATAATGGTAACAGAAGCTTATGAACGTCGGTGTGCTGTAACTAACGAGAGAACTCTTCCTCCACTTGATGCGGCACATATTAAACCGTACTCCGATTCAGGTCTACATATTGTCAATAACGGGATACTTTTAAGACGTGATTTACACGCTTTGTTTGATAAGGGTTATGTTACCGTTACTCCATCAATGAAATTTGAGGTTAGTCATAGAATTAAAGAAGAATTTGAAAATGGTAGAGACTATTATCGCCTTCAAGGCAATGCACTTCGGCTACCTGCTAATCCTGCAAATCAACCCTCTCAAGAATATGTTAAGTGGCATAACGAAAATAAATATCTTGGTTAATCCCCCGCCAAAACCCCCTTCACATTCCCTCCCCAACTCCTCTATACTGATAACTGTTAACTGATAACTGACAACTATTTAACATAACTCAAAAAACGAACCCCAAAACGAATTAGCTACGGCTCAAAGCTAAAAGATAATTAAAAAAAATAATAAAAAAACAAATAATCAATTACCCCCACCCCTCATCCACCAGCTTATCATGCAGCTCATCGGGGTGGTGCCGGCAGTGGTACTCCAGCCGGCTGCTCTCCGCGTGAGCGGTATCGTAAGGCACGCCTTTAGCCATCCGGTTGCGCTCGTGTAGTTCGTGCAGCAAAACGTAGCCCCGCTCCGCCTCCACTATCGCGTCGTCAATCCAGACCTCGTTCTCCGGCACGAACTCATAAACATAGTCATGCCCGCCCTCGGTAAAGTCGATGTCGAAGACGCTCCGTACCAACCGCCCGTTCACGATATAGACGCTGATGCCGGTCTTCAGCTTCTGCCAGAGCCGTTCATGGACGTCTTTGCCGTCCGGTAAATTTTGCCCATGATTGGTCATGCTGCTCATATCTCCGGAGCGGCGGCGTTCCCTTCTCTCCGCCTGGTCTGCCTTGGGTAGCGCTTGTTGATAAGGCATGCCCGCCGCCATGAGGCGATGTTCCACCAGCAGATGGTCGATGAAAAATCTTCGCTCGTCGTGTTCGGCCTCGCGGTCTATCCAGAGCTCATTGATGGGGATGTAGGTGTACCGGTAGTGTTGCCCGAAGTTGACAAATTCCTCGTCGACATGACTGCGAATATACGCCCCGTCCACAATCCAGACTTTTAGGTCGCCGCGTTCATCTAATTCTTCGATATACGCCGGCTTTAAATCTGCGGCCATAACGTGTTCTCCGTATTCGCAGCAGAAAGACGTAACTATATTTGCAGCTGTGCCGCTATCCGGGTCAGCAGCTCCTGGTAGTCTTTAACGCCCCGCACATCCAGGTTCGTCTTGCGGAAAGTTCGCACCATCGCCTCGATGAGCTTGGTCTTGCTTAACTTCTTCCCCCCGCTGAACTTCGCGGTGGCCGCCAGAGATTCTAAAAAGGCGTCCTCCTCGCGGTTAAGGAAGACCGAAAGTTTTATCATTGCCGACTTGGTCGGTTCGGCGGCTGGGGCAGGTGCGGCTTTAGGCGTTTCCGCAGCAGGTGCCGTGCGGTCTCCACCGGTCAATCGCTCCACAGCAGAACCATAAGCTAGTTCCTCGGTTATTTTAGCTCTTTTCATTTAGCACCTCTTTTGTGAATAATCGATATGCTTCCGCTCCGTCGGATGCAGGGGCGTAGCTTAAAATCGACATCCCCGCGGCCGGGGCTTCTTTAAAACGCACGCTCAACGGAATGGTCGTCTTGAACACCCTGATTCTATCGCCGAAAGCCTGCTTGGTAACCTCGATAACTTCCTGACTGTGCAGGGTGCGGGAATTGGTCATCGTGAATAATATCCCCATGATTTCCAGTGACGGATTGATTTTTTCCTGGACGCGGAGGATGGTGGGCAAAAGCATCGCCAGACCCTTCATGGCTAAAAAGTCTGCCTGTAATGGTATCAAGACCTTATCGGCTGTACAAAGGGCATTAATGGTCATCAGCCCCAGACTTGGCAGGCAGTCCAGCAAAATATAGTCATATTCCTGGCGTACCGACTCCAGCATTTCCTTCAGCACCAGCTCGCGCGAAAAAGCATTTACCAGGTCCAGCTGCGCCTGTGAAAGCTCGACATTTGCCGGCACCAGGTCGACTTTTGGATTCTTTGTTTTCAGCATTACGTCGTGGAGCGTGTACCGTCCGTTGCTCCTGATGACGCTCGTCAGGACGTCGTAACCGGTATGCTCCAATGCCTCCGGATTAACCCCCATACTGATGGTTAGACTGGCTTGCGGGTCCCAGTCCACCAGCAGGACGCGTTTGTTATTTTCGGCTAAGCTTTCGCCAAATGCCGCGGCGGTCGTAGTTTTGCCCACGCCACCCTTTTGATTTGCGATACAGATAACAGACATAGTTTTAATCCCGTGATATTATAACGTAATTGCGCAAATGCGTCTACCAAAAATTTTATGTATGTTTTTTATTGTATGTTTTTTCTTTAGTCTATCACTCTAACACTTTGGGTTTTAAAAAGTTATGAATAATAGCCTGCGGAGAGAGGCGTCATTGCGTCTCCGCTAATCCTCCCTCTCTCAAAAAAAAATAAAGATAGAGAGGTTTGAGAGGGATATCAGGGGGTATGAGAAAACAAAATTTCCTTGAGAAAAATGAATAAAATCAATATATTTTAGCTAAAATGTTAAAAATATTAAGAAATAGTATTGACAATATTAATATCTATCATTATAATATATTAAGAAAATTAAGTTTAGTATAAAGAAAATCAACTTTTAGGACGGTGATTTGCCATGGCTAGAGAGTGGATTGAACTTACTAAGATAACTCACGGTAAACCCATAACGGTAGAGCGGGTGCGCCTGGTCGATAGCGACATTGCCATTGAGGGCAGTTTCTCGCTGCCGCCCCTCGCCAACCTCTCCACCGAGGACCAGATTTTTATCATGGCTTTTATCCGCTGCAGCGGCTCCATCAAAGAAATGGAAGAAATGTTCGGCATCAGTTATCCCACGGTGAAAAACCGCATCAGCCGGCTCGCCAAGCAGCTGCAATTTGTAGAAATCGTCAAAATGTCCCCGCAGGAAGAGGTAATTGAAGAACTGGAACGTGGTGACATCACCACCGATGAAGCTATAAGGAGGTTATCCAAATGAACTGGCCGCCCATGTTAATGCATGTAAAAATCAAAAACCCCCAACATCAATTTGGTTTTTGGGTGCCGCTGTTCCTGATTGTCCTTTTCGTTTTTATCATCCTGCTCGCCCTGTTGCCGTTGGTATTGCTCGCCATCCTTCTGGCCTGGCCGACTGGCTGGGGCCGGTGGATGGTAGGGGCTTTTAAAACGGGATATGCAATGTTATGTTCTCTGCGGGGCACGAAAGTGGATATTCAGAAACCAAAAGAAACTGTGTTTATATCCGTTGTCTAATAATACTAAAGAAGGGAGGAAAACAAAATGGCTGACAATAGAAAAAAGATTCTCGAAATGCTGGAAAAGAAAAAGATAACCACCGATGAAGCCTATCGTTTACTCGGCGCGGTTGATGATGAAGAACCTGGGCACAGCAATCGGGGGCATGAAGATACCGGCAGCCGCCGGTCGGCAGATAAGTCCGGCTACAAATACCTGAGGGTGACAATTACACCTGGCGAAGAGCAAGAACAAGGAGAACACCCCGAGCGCGTCAATGTTCGCATACCCATGTCGCTGCTGCGAGCCGGTATCAAGTTAACCTCGCTGATTCCGCCGGAACACCTGGATAAAGCCAACAAAGCCTTAAACGATAAGGGCATCGATTTCGACATCAGCAAAATTAAACCCGAAGACCTCGAGAGTCTTATTGAAGCCATCGGCGATACCGAGATTGATATCGATGGCAAACACGGAGAAAAAGTTAAAGTATTCGTTGAATGAAATTTGCACCCATCTGTTAGAATATAAGAATAAGGAAAAAATTAAGGAGGTTTATCATGGGTTACTTTAAAATTATGGCTGCTATTCCGGGTTTCTTCTTGAGTGCATTATTTCTGATGCTTCTCTGGAACTATATTGTTCCCAGCTTTAACATCACTGGAATTCCTACTATTGGTTACGTCCAGGCAATGCTGGTCAACATAACCACTTTGCTGGCCGTGGCACCTCTGGCAGCCGCCGGTTTTGGCAACAAGAAATAATATCAGCAACGCGGGGGTTTTTTTATAAAGAAACGAGTTGACTCATTTTAAAAGCCCCCGCCCCGCTAAATCTTCAGCAATATCCTCCAGGCTTAGTTCCAGTAATTTACCACGCGTCGGCAACCCTGTCGCTGCATCCCAACCACGCAATTGATAGTATTCCGTTTTCATCTGCTCGAATTTGTCTTTTTCTACAACCGTTCCAACCCTGGTTATAATGTCGTCGCCTTTGCCCGGCATTAAACCATCAGGATGTAAAAACACTTCGCCGTTTTTCAACGGATCGGTAAAATAATAGTCAAGTATTTTATCTCCCTGCCTGCCGCCCCACCCCTGCCGTAATAATATCGCCCGCTGCAGGTTAAAAACACGTTCGCCCAGCTTGGCGAGCTCGGCGTCATCAACTTCCTTGCCGGTAATAGCGGAATATACTTGAGCTTCCGTCACCGTATCGCCGGTATTATCTGTTTCACGGTTAATTTGTGCTTCAGTCCAGTGGAGGTCGCACACCACCAGGCTTTCCTTAGCCAGGACTCGGTCTTGGATTATTTTCGCCGCCAGCGCCTTGCCGTCGTAGGTTGAAAAGTCCGCCGCCGATTCGCTGCCCCAGAGTTTAGCAGCAACCCGGCGGAAATTTTTAGTGGAGAGTAACTTGCCTGGTTTAGTGTTGGGGTCCATCCCCCGCCACCGCATCACCGGCAGGATAATCTCATGCAGTTGCTGGATAGACCGCCTCGGCTCGGTGGCAAAAAAAAGCGCCGTCGTCATGAACAGCCGGGGGTCGTAATCCTTTTTCTCCCCCGCCCGTGTGGCGATAATCTTTGGCAGTAATTGATTGGCTTCAGGCCCTATAGCTGCCGCGGCGGCCACCACGCCGCGTGCCAGTATTTCTCCAAATCCCTCTTTGAGTGAAACCTGCCTGGTTAAATCTTGAATAAACTTCGCGCTGCCGATTTTGTTTATGGGCAGGCCCGTGTTCTTTTCGTCGAGGAATCCCCTGTAGTAGCCGCCTTCCAGTAACTCAATCATGCTCTGCATGACGATGGTGTCCAGTCCGTAGGCATCGCAAAGGCGCGTTGCCAACAGGAAAAAGCCCCTCTCCATATTCGGGTCATGCTGCATGGCCCACCACTCGTAAAAATGCGAAGCCTGGCAGAGGGCTTTGTAATCCCGTTCCTTTTCCGCAGGATATTTTTCACGGTAGCACCCGATGCCGCAACCAAAGCAGCCGTGTAAATGTGTTAGCCCGGGTATCGCCAGCGGCATCATATCGGTAAACCCGCGGTTATCGTGGATGGTCTTTACCAGTTCTCGGACCC
>CAIWTG010000176.1 GCA_903915565.1 uncultured Chloroflexota bacterium | reverse complement strand
CTGAACGAGACCGCTTATTCGAGCAAAAAAGCCCATGTCACGCTTGCGCTAGCGAATAGAGGACGGTGACCTTGCCGGCTCCTGCCGACGGGCTTCCTGGTTCACTTATTCAATGATGGTACAATTGCATTTGCCGCCTTATATCGCCTTGCCCATCGTCGTCATTTTTGCTTTATGCCTCGGGTGGACGATAGAGCGCTTTGCGCTGCGTCCCCTTATTGCCCAACCGATACTATCGCTCATCGCGGTGACACTGGGAATCGGATATTTTATCGAAGGCATCATTACATTCATCTGGCCGTGGAGCGTAGACGCGCTGCCAAGCCTTTTCCCGGAAGAAGTCGTCCACATCGGGCCGGCGGTTATTTCACAGGAATACCTCTGGGTCATCGGCATTTGTCTGCTGGTATTCATTCTTTTAACGCTGTTTTTCCGTTTCCACAAAATGGGCGTCGCAATGCGGGCGACGGCGGATGACCAGATGGCGGTGCAAGCCTGCGGTATACCGGTAACCAGGGTGTTTTCCACCTCGTGGATGCTGGCGTGCGTGGTGGCGGCTATCGGCGGGGTGTTGATTTCCAGCATCGGCGGCATTTCGCACGGCCTGGTGGACACCGGACTTAAAGCCTTCTCGGTAGTAATTTTAGGCGGTCTCGATTCATTCGCCGGGGCGTTGGTGGCCGGCCCGATAATCGGCCTACTAGAAAGTGTTGGCGGCGGATATCTGCAATCTTATACGTGGGGTGGTGTCAGAGACGTTATACCATTCATAGTTATCATTATCGTCATGGTGATTAAGCCATTCGGGTTATTCGGTGAAAAGAGGATAGAGAGGATTTAGCATGAGTTTGCCCTGCGGGATAAGAAATTATAACTACGCCCAGGATATGGCGATTTTCCGCACCAAGACGCACTGGGGAATGCTGCTAGTCTTCTTGGCAGTGCTGTTCACCGTACCGCCGCTAATGTTCAATCACCTCTGGCTGAATACGGTTATATCTATCGGCATTACGTTAATTGCCACACTGGGATTGAATATTCTGGTGGGGTATTGCGGTCAGCTTTCCATCGGGCATGCAGGGTTTATAGCGGTAGGAGCATACACATCGGCGATACTGACCAATCGCTTCGAGATGCCATTCCTGGTGGGGTTAATCAGTGCGGGTTTAGTCGCCGGAGTGATAGGCATTATCTTTGGACTGCCGTCGGTGAGGGTGAAAGGATTTTACCTGGCGATAACCACCATCGCCGCCCAGTTCATTATTATCTGGATCATCAATCACTGGGGACTGACGGGCGGCTTTGAAGGTATTTCGGTGCCTTACGCCTCCATCGGCGGATTGGTTTTTGATACCGATGTGAAACAGTTCTACCTTGTGATGGTGATTGTGGTGATGGCGGTATTTTTCGCCAAAAACCTCGTCAGGACAAAAGTAGGGCGAGCCTTTATTGCCGTACGCGATAACGACCTTGCCGCCGAGGTAATGGGCATTAACGTTAATTATTATAAACTGCTGGCTTTCTTCATCGGGTGCTTTTTCGCCGGTATCGCCGGAGCATTACTGGCGCATACCACTTATACCTTAAACGCAGAGCAGTTTAGTTTTACCGACTCAATATTATATGTAGGCATGATAATCGTCGGCGGGCTGGGGACAACGGTCGGCCCCATTCTCGGAGTGTCGGTTATAAAGATTATCCAAAAAGTGCTGCTGCCGATTTACCTAGTGCCGTGGCTGGGAAATACCTTTACGAGCTTCCCGGCCGGTTTTGCTTCCGGCGTAGCGCCGATGGTTTTCGGATTGATTATCGTGTTGTTCCTGATACTTGAGCCGAGGGGATTAGCCCACCGCTGGAATCTTTTTAAAGCAGCATATCGTTTGTGGCCGTTTTCATATTAGTCTAAGGAGGATGTGGACGATGTAATGATGCATAACAATATTATCAATAAGCAAAAAATTTTTAAGGAGGAATCATGAAAAACAAAAAACTGCTGATTATCAATACCATAATCTGTCTGGCGCTATTAGTGTTGATGGTACCTTTCATCAGCGCCTGCGGACCTTCGGAACATCCGGGGTTAACACTTAAAGTCG
>CAIWTG010000175.1 GCA_903915565.1 uncultured Chloroflexota bacterium | reverse complement strand
TAGGCAGAAGCGGTGCAGTCAGCGTCGCTGAATATGCCGCCGCGGCAACGCCCTCTATCTGTATGCCATATCCCTATCATAACGACCTGCACCAGTACCTCAACGCCGGCAAACTCGTCGAAGCAGGAGCCGCCGTTATCGTCGATGACGTGGGTGACGACAAAGACAGATGCGAATGGCTCTGGGAGGAGCTTGAGCCGCTGCTGAAAGACGAAACTGCACGCAGGCAAATGAAAGACGCCTGCAAAACCGTCGCCCGAAAAAACGCCGCTAAAATAATTGCCGAAACGGTCCTTGGCAGATAAAATTTAACAAAAAATATAACGGCATAAAAATGAAACTGGGAAAAATAATAATCCTGGTCGTGGGCTTTATTTTACTTTTTCTGGCGTCCTGGCTTTTTCTGTTTATCTGGTGGCACAACCCCACCATCGTCGCTGAGGCGCCATACGATGTTAATGTTCCCGGCAAGCCGCTGATTTCAGCCAAAGTTTACTCGCTAAAAAAAGGTGAATACCTGCTCGTTCTTACCGACGCCAAATCAGGTCGCCGCGAAGGATATTGGTTCTGCCCCGACAAAAACCGTATAGGAGTTCCGTCTTTCCCAACCTACCTACCCTTGGGTAACCACGCTGTTATCAGCAAAAACACCCTCGGCGGCTTTACTTACATCAGCACATACAGCGCCGACTGGGAAAGAAAAAACAACAATATAATCTTCATAATCAAAGGCCCCTCAGAGGCAGTCCGCCTGGCCAAGGAACTCGAAACCGGAGACCTGAATCGCGAAATTTCCTATGGCGCTAAGATTATTATGAGAACCAGGGAGTAAAAATAAATTCCACTTTACTTTTACGAACGATATCGATGCAATGCTGATTATCCTTCGGCACCGGACAATAAACTTTTGATGTTGACAATATATGGTCGATGATTAGGATGATGCCGCCGGCGAAAAACATCCGGCGAATATAAAGCTAACAGCAATTTTTAATATAAAAAATATATTATAAACTTTGGAGGTCACTGGTATGTTACTATTATTTTTAAGAGTGTTTTTTGTGGTCATTATCGTCGCGGTTTTTCTTGTGAACCTGACGGGGCGGGAGATTACCTCGGACAAGGGCCGGCTGGATTTTTACGCCTTGCTCTGGAGCGGCGGGATAATGGTAGTTCTAACGGTTATTATCGACTTCCTGACGCCCAAAAAATCCCTCGCCTCACTGGCAGGTGTCTTCTTCGGGCTTCTTGTCGGTATAGTCATAAGCTGGGCGATGGCACAGGTACTCGATATGGTTGTTGATATTTATCGCATCGGGCTTACGGCAACGGTAACCAGCGCGCTGAAGTGGATGATGGGAATATGTATCTGCTTTCTTATTATCACCATCGTCATACGCACAAAAGATGACGTCCGCTTCGTGATTCCATACGTCGAGTTCACTAAGCAAACCAAAGGCGCACGCCCCTTCGTCCTCGACACCTCCGCTATCATCGACGGCCGAATCGCCGACCTCTATAAAAGCCGGCTCTTCGACTCCCCTCTCATTGTCCCAAGGTTCGTTTTGAACGAAATTCAGCTTATCTCCGACTCCGCGGACAAGCTCAAACGAAACCGCGGCAGACGAGG
>CAIWTG010000174.1 GCA_903915565.1 uncultured Chloroflexota bacterium | reverse complement strand
GGGAAAACATACAAAACTAATACTATTAAATCAATTCAACGTTGATGAATAAGCCTCCGCAATGAAAAATTCGGGGGCTTATTCTTTTGGTGAACGAGTTATAGCTTGTCACCACATTTCATATAATGATAAAATGTTCAATGCGGGCCGCTAGCTCAATTGGCAGAGCAGATGACTCTTAATCATCAGGTTCGAGGTTCGATTCCTCGGCGGCTCACCATCTTCCCCTACAACAACTGCCGTATGGCGTCTTTGATTTTCTTTTTGTCCGGTATCACGTAATGCTCCATCGGCGGGCTATAAGGGACGGGGGTGTCACGTCCGCACACGCGCTTTGGCGGCGATTTTAGTTTATTGAATGTTTTATCGTCTTCCGTAACCAGCGATATGATTTCCGCCGCGGCGCTGCAGGTCTGGCAAGCCTCGTCTACCACCACCAGCCGTCCGGTTTTTACGACGGACTTTCTAATGGCTTGTTTATCCAAAGGCACCAGCGTCCGCGGGTCGATAACCTCTACCGAAATTCCCTCTTTGGCCAGCTCTTCCGCCACCGCCAGCGCTTCATGCACCATGCGTGATAATGCCACCATCGTCACGTCTTTGCCCTCTCTCTTAATTGCCGCCACTCCCAGTGGTATCGTATAATCTTCTTCCGGCACCTCGCCGGAAAGCCCGCCCAGCAAAGAATGCTCGAAGGATATTACCGGGTTGTTGTCTCTTAAAGCTGTTTTCAACAGTCCTTTAATATCGTAAACCGTGGCGGGGAGTATAATTTTTAAGCCCGGTACATTCATATACATCGCGTAGGGGCAGATTGAATGCTGCGCCGCTAAAGATGTCCCAGCCCCTATTGTCATTCTGATGAGGATGGGGAAGGTAGACTGCCCGCCGAACATATACGTAATTTTCGCCGCCTGGTTGACCATCTGGTCCATAGCCACAAAGCCGAAAGTAGCCATGCGCAGGTCGGCCACCGCCCGGTAGCCCGACCCCGCCAGCCCGATCGCGCTGCCCACTAGAACCGACTCCGAGATTGGCGTGACTCTGGCCCGCTCCGCGCCGAATTCGTTTATCAAATTTTGCTGGGCGTCGGTAGCCAGGTAAACCGTTTTAGCGTTGCGGCGGAATTCTTCCTGCAAAGCTTCGGCGGCAGCTTGGGCATAGGATATCGTTCTCATTAAGTCCTCTCTTAGGCAGAAAAAACGTCGGCCATGGCATCTTCCGGTTCGGGCAAGGGGCTGGCTGCTGCGTAGTCGGCAGCTTGTTCGATATTTGCCATGACTTGTTTTTCAATATCATTTATCATCGGCTCGGTTAATATGCCGGTTTCCAGCAGTTTCTTTTGCAGGCGGAGGATGGGGCATTGCTTTTTCCAGCTGGCAATTTCTTCTTTGGGGCGGAGGTCGGGGATAGTGTCGGCTTCAAAGTGTGACGACCAGCGGTATGTTTTATATTCCACGAAGTAAGGTCCCCCGCCGGTACGTACTTTTTCCGCGACCTCTTTGGTTGTTTCATAAACGGCGAAAAGGTCATTGCCGTCGACGGATTTGGTCGGCATATCGTAAGCCGCCGCCCGTTTGGGAATGTCTCCCCCGGCGATGGCATAAGTGTAAGGCGTATTAACGCCGTACTGATTATTTTCACACGCAAAGATGAGCGGCAGTTTCCATATCGACGCCAGGTTTAACGACTCCTGAAATTCGCCTTCCTGGCAAGCGCCGTCTCCAAAGAAGACCACCACGATGCGCCCTTTTCCCTCCAGATGCGCCGCCAGCGCAGCGCCGGTGGCTATGGGCAGTCCCGCCGCAACGATGCCATTGGCACCCAAAATGCCGATGCTGAAATCGGCAATGTGCATCGAACCGCCCTTGCCCTTGCAGTAGCCGGTTTTCTTGCCGTAAATTTCCGCCATCATGCGTTTTATGTCCGCCCCCTTGGCGATAAGGTGACCGTGCCCGCGGTGGTTGCTCACAATGCGGTCGTCCTTCCTTAAATTAGCGCAGACTCCCGTGGCTATTGCCTCCTGGCCGTTGTAGGAATGCACCAGCCCGGGCACCAAACCCTTTTTAAAATCCTGGGACGCTCTTTCATCGAAACGCCGGATGGTCAGCATCGTGCGGTACATCTGGATGAGGCTTTCATTATCAATAGACAAAAATAGCCTCCTTTCTGGTTCTTATGCCGATATATGCATGAAGGTTAGTTTAGAAAGATTGAATTGGTCGCACATCATTTCGAATATAACCCTTGTACAGGTAACTGCCGTAAAAAGGTTCGCGATCAATCCTATCGTCAGAGTTACCGCAAATCCCCTTATCGGGCCGGTGCCGAATTTAAACACAAGAACGGCCGCAACTATCGTAGTAAGGTTAGAATCTACTAT
>CAIWTG010000173.1 GCA_903915565.1 uncultured Chloroflexota bacterium | reverse complement strand
ATACATCCGCGGCAGGTAGTAGCGCATCACAAAATCAGATGGGTCGGAAAGAAAAATGTCATACTCGTCGGCTTTCATCCATTCGCCTTCGACAAACTGCATATCATAATCGGGCGGCAGCGGTCCCCCGGGCCATAGCCGGTTTTTTACATCGAGGGCGGTCAGGGCGGCGCCGGACATTGGCAGTCCGATATTCGACATTTCCGGCTGGAAATCCACCGCTATTTTTCTCATGGCTCTCTTGAAATTAATCGGGTCGTAATAACCGGCGGAATTGGGGATGCCGGTATAAGTCTGGGCGTTGATATTGGCCGTCAGGGGAATCCTGTCCGGCACTTTAAGCTCGATAGCGTCTCTAACGCGTTTTTCTCTTTCCTCGTAAAGCTGGGCGGTGGTTTTGCCGGTTTTCTCTTCTATGGCTTGCTTAAGTTTTTCATTTTCCTGCCGGTATTTTTTCATGTCGGACGAGATAGACATATGCCCCCTTTTGGGTGAAAACTTTATGGAACTGCAAGGATTATAGTTTAGTTGCACAGAAATGACAAGGCAGCCTAACCGAAGTATGCTTTCAACATCCGCCCCACCGCCAGCCTCAGCCATTGCCTTTCGGGCAAGTCCTTAGGTTTATCGGCTTTTTCAGCCTCCAGCGGCCAAAGCCCGTCGGATTGTTGATTAACGATAAACCAGTCGAGGCCTTTTTTAATATCCGCGTCGTCTTTAGTGAAGCCCAACAATGCTAAAGATTCCAGCGCGGTGAGGAGGTTGGGCCACCAGAAAAGGAAGCGCGTCCAGTAGCGCGGGTGCTGCATCGAGGTGTAGGCGTCCGCCAGAAAGAAACTGGACTTCAATAACAGACCGGCAACATTAGCTTCTACGGATAATTTATATCTTGGATGGACAGCAAAAGCGCGCAGCACCATATCCGTCCAGTTATGAGAAAACGGTTTGGATTTATCCGGCGCCACGACCCACACATTCTGCGACGTCCATTTAAGCCATGTTTTTCTGTCGTATTCCTGGGTCAAAATGGGAATCGTCCAACCGCCGTCGTCCTGTTGCATAGAAAATAGCCACCGCATACCTTTTTCGACACGGATATCGTTTTCATAACCGGCTTTAATCAATAGCGCGAGGACGTATCCGGTGTAATAAGTGGCGTACTGGTTGCCGATAAAGCCGCGGATATCACCCTCCGGCGTTTGGAAAGAAAAAAGAAAGTCGGCGGCTTTGGATATAGCGGGGTGGTCTTTAATGAACCCGTAACGTTCGACGAGGATGCGGAAATTTTTAAAAGTTTCCACCAAAGCGTAGTGGTTGGGAGGATAAACGGCGGGGTTTTTACCCAACTTTTTCCACGAGCCGTCGGGCATCTGTTTCTTGAGTATTTTTTGCGGCTCTGGCAGGTCCCACACCATATTAATCGGTTCAACTTTTTCGCCGAGCAGGTCGCGGCGAGTGAAATAAACAATCGCTTTATTTGACGAGTGGAGCAATGCCGGGATGGGGTCGTAGCGCAGTTGTTTACGCCTGTCAGTCATCAATTTCCTGCAGCTTTTGCATCACTTCTTCCACTGTTTGCTCGTCGGTAGAAGCGCCGGAGGTAACGCCGATATGTTTTTTACCCTTAAGCCAGGCTGGTTTGATTTCAGCGGCGGTTTCAATCAGGTGTCTCTCCGTTACCTGCGAGCATATCTCGGCCAGGCGGTTGGTATTAGCGCTGGAGCGTCCACCCACCACCAGCATCAGGTCGGCGCGGTT